>JAGWVO010000518.1 GCA_018970845.1 Planctomycetota bacterium | reverse complement strand
CTCGAGCATCGTCGCGCCCAATGTGCTGGCATCACAAACATCGGCCAGCATCACCACCGTCACAATCAATTACGCCGACAGCCTTGCCGGTATTGATCCGTCCAGTTTCAACACCGGCAACATTTCCGTTGCCAACGGGGCCAATGTCATCGGCATCAACGCGACTGGCAATTCAGTCAATTACACGATCACTTCGCCCGCCGCCAACTGGGGCTTGAGCACACAGGGGGCCTACGGAATCTCGCTTGGAAGTTCACCGGTCCGCGACTTGGCCGGCAACTCCATGACGACGCTCAGCGGCAGCTTCACGGTCGACACCATCGCGCCCGGCGCCACGCTCACGCTGGCACCCGCTCCAGGTTCGGCGAGCAATGCCTCGTCATTCACGGCAACGGTCGTCTTCTCCCAACCGGTCGGCGCGACGCTGGCCCTCCCGCCCGCGATAACCAACGCCTCCATCGGCCTGGTGACTCCCGCCCAAAACAACCCTTCCAACACAGCCTTCAGCTTTACGGTCACGCCGATCAACACGGGCGCCGTTTCCGTGCAAATCCCCGCGGGCGCCGCGCTCGACGCCGCGGGCAACCCTTCCACGGCATCCAACTCCATCTCGTTCACATCCGACCGCGTCCAGCCGATCGGCACACTGGCAACTTCACCATCTACCGTGAACATCGCCAATGCCGGAACACCCGTCACCTTCTCCGTGAACTATTCCGATATCGGCTCGGGAATCAATCCTTCGACTCTTTCTAGCTTGGCAACCACGGTTTCCGTTCCCGGCGGTGGAACACTCACGCCAACTGTCGGCGGCACAAACGGAAGCACGGTCACATACACCTTGCCCTTGGGCGCCAGCCCCACCCAAGGAAGCTACTCCATCAGCCTGGCCAATCCCGGAACCGTGGCGGACAACGCCGGCAACCTGGTAGTTGGCTCTGGCAGCCTGGCAACCTTCCTTGTTGACACCGTGGCCCCCACGACAACGATCACCTTCGATTCCGGAAGTGCTCCCACGAAAAACAGCCCTGTGTCCGTGACAGTTGCCTTCAATGAACCGGTTTCCCAATTCGGGCCTTCGGACCTGACGATTTCAGGGGCAACCCTGACCGCGGGGACATTCGCGGCAAATCCGGACGGAAAGACATTCACATTCACGGTCACCCCTTCACCACTCTTGGAAAGCACCATCACCGTCGAAACAGCGGCGGGTGCCGCGGTTGACATCGCGGGAAATCCGTCGACGGCGGCAACCGCCACCCGGATCTATGACCAAGTTCCGCCAACCCTCGGCACAGCCACCGCCAGCATTCCGTTTCTCAACAAGGCCAGCACCTTCGCTTCGTTCTCTGTTTCCGTCCCATTGTCGGGTGGATTGGCGGGAATCAATTCATCGACTCTCGCCAGCGCCATGAGCGTCGTGCTGGCTAGCAATTCGCAACCATCGGCCAGCGCGACCTTGGCGTCGTTCACCAACGGCGTGGCCACTTACACCATCACCCCGTTGGCCGGTTCCTTCCCCACCGGTCCGGAAGGCACCTATCAATTCAGGCTTTCAGGTGTTGCCGATCTTGCAGGCAATGTGCTGGCGACCACCACGGCTACCACACTTGTCGCCGACTTCACCTCGCCGACAGCCGTGATTTCATTCGCGGCGACTTCCCCCACCAACTTGGCTCCCTTGGCGGCGACCATCGCGTTCAGCGAACCCGTGGTGGGATTCGACCTCTCCAAGCTCACACCGACGAATGCGACTGCCTCGCAGTTGTCCGTGATTGACAGCAAGACCTATTCATTCGTCATTAACCCGACCGGTTCAGGCCCCCGCAATGTTTCGGTCACGGTCGCCATAACCGCGGGCGCCGTGAACGACTCCTTCCAGAACCCGGTCGTGGCATCCAGTTCCACGCTCCAATTCGACTCCGTGCCGCCCGTTCCCACCGTCAGCTTCACCGGAAGTTCCAATCCCACCAGCAGCACGGCCATCAATTTCCGCGTGAGTTTTTCCGAGAACCTGCCCACGGGAGCCTTCACGGCAGCCTCGATTTCCGTCACCAACGGATCTGTCCAAAGCCTCACCGCGGTGAGCGGGTCGCTTTACAACATCGTCGTCAATCCGCAAACCCAAGGCCCTGTCAGCGTCAGCGTTCCCGCGGGAGTGACCGCAGACGCTGCGGGAAACCCGAATTCGGCATCCAATGCTGTTTCGATAACCTTCGACAGCGTGGCGCCAGTCCTTTCGATCTCCCCTCCTCTCAACGCGGCGGGCACCGTCAGCGGCCCGCGGATCGTGGTGACTCTCACCACAAGCGAACCGACCCGAATCGCCAACGCCTCCCTGCTCACATTCGTCGGAGCCACCGTGCTGACTCCGTTGGCCTCTGTCGGTGGCAGCCAAACGACCTATCAGGTGACCATCGCCAGCAACAGGCCCGCGCTCCGCACCCCAATCACAATCAACGCGGCATCAGGCCTTTTCAGCGACT
>JAGWVO010000041.1 GCA_018970845.1 Planctomycetota bacterium | reverse complement strand
AGGTCGCCGTCAGCAAAGACAACCCCCGCTATCTCCACCGGTACGCCGATGTCGACGACACGCTGCCTGTCCCGACTGTCGTAAATGCTGGTCCCCAGGGCGAACGCCGGAAATCCCATCCTTCTCATGCGGTCGACATCACGAACCGCGCCATCGGCAACCACGCCCACGCAACCCCTGTTTCGCGCGGCGGTTGACAACAGTTCGCCCCAGATTCCCGAGCGCATCGAACCTCCCGCCGCGCAAATGAGCACATCATCGGCCCGGCACGAATCAACTGCCTTGAGTTCAAGTTCATAGGGCCTGGGATCGGGATGCGCCATGTCGCCCCACAAAGTGGTCCGGCAGCGGCCGATGAGCACGCCGGGAACCGTGAGCGGCCTCAGTTGCACCCGTGGCGACTGATTATGACAGCCAACCGCATCCAGGGCGTCGCAAACCACCGCCGAGGTGAAACAGGTCCTCATGTCCGCCAAGGTGATTTCCGCTCGCTCCGCCATCATTCTCCCTCCCGGCCGGTTGCTTGAATCCCACCGCCAATGGGTTATCGTCCCGGTAGCCTACCCCCTGTCGCCCGATCATCCAAACTCGAGGTCTCATCGTGCCGTTCGAAGTCATCAAGGGTCCGGGAGTTCCGGCCAGCCACCTTCCCTTTTCCCCGGCCACGGCTGCCGGTGGATTCGTCTTCGTATCCGGTCAAGCGTCGGTTGACGATGCCGGAAGCATCGTTTCCGGAAATTTCGAAAGTGAATTCCGCAGGTCGCTTGAGAATGTGAAGCGCATCCTCGCCGCGGCGGGCCTCACGCTGGCCGATGTCGTGCAGGTGCGAAGCTATGTCGACAATCCCAAGGACCTCGCCGAGTACAACACCTTGTACCGGGAATATTTCTCGGCGCCTTATCCGGCCCGGGCAACCATCGTGAACTGCCTGGGCGGTGCGCTGAAGTACGAGATCGAAGTGATCGCCTGGCGCGGCGGAAAGGTTTGAGCCATGCGCATCGGCATCGCGTGCCTCATGCACGAGTCGAACACATTCGCGCCACGAGGCACGGGCCTCGAGCAGTTTCAGGCCGACACGCTGGCCGAGGGCGAGGCGGCGCGGGCCCGTTTCGCGGGAACCCACCATGAGGTGGGCGGATTTCTCGCCAGGGCCGAGGCTGACGGCCACGATGCCGTGATGCTCTTCGCCGGATGGACGCTGCCGGGCGGCACCATCTCCCGCGCCGCGGCCTGGGAACTCACGCGGCGGGTGTGCGCGGCCATCGGTCGCGCCGGTCATCTCGACGGCTTGTACCTCGCAGCCCATGGGGCCGCGGTCGCCGAGGGTTTTCCCGATTTCGACGGCCACTGGATGACCGCCGCGCGCTCGATGGTTCCCAAGGGAATCCCGGTGGTGGCCACGCTCGACCTGCACGCCAACCTCTCGGCCGCGATGGCCGCCTCCGCCGATGCCATTTTCGCCTACCGCAGCAACCCGCACCTGGACATGCGCCAGACGGGTGAGCAGGCGGCAAGCCTTTTAAACCGGGCCATGGCTGGCAAGGCGCGGCCCGTCACGGCGGCCGTTTTCCCACCCATGGCGGTGAACATCGAGGCGCAGGCCACGGCGGAGTCGCCCTGCCTTGAACTGCAGGCCAAGGCGGAGGAAATGAGGCGAATGCCGGGCGTGCTTTCGGTCGCCGTGCTTTTGGGCTTTCCTTACGCCGATGTCGCGGAGATGGGCGCCGCCGCCACCGTCACCACCGATGGCGATCCCGTCCTGGCCAGGCGCCTTGCCGACGAGCTGGGCCGCTGGTGGTGGGACCGTCGCGAGGCATACCGTGGCAGGCTTGTCTCCCCGAGTGAAGCCGTTGCCCGCGCCGCGTCCGCGCCCGGGCCGGTATGCCTGCTCGACATGGGCGACAATGTGGGTGGCGGATCTCCCGCCGATTCCACGCACCTCGCCGCGGAACTGTCGCGCCAAGGCGTCGGCCCCGCGTTCGCATGCATCCATGATCCCGAGGCGGCCGAAGCCGCCGCCGGGGTCGGCACAGGCGGGGAAATCCTAGTTCCCGTGGGCGGGAAAACCGACGACCGGCATGGCGCTCCGCTTCCCGGGCCTTTCCGCGTGATTTCGCTTCATGACGGCAAGTATGAGGAAACCGAGGCCCGCCACGGCGGGATCCGCCATTTCGATCAGGGGCCGACCGCCGTGGTGACGAGGGGCGCTCTCACCATCATGCTCACCAGCAGGCGCTGCGCCCCATTCAGCCTCCGCCAGCTAACCGCCTTCGGGATCGATCCGGCCCGATTCCGAGTGCTCGTCGCCAAGGGGGTGCACGCGCCCGTGGCGGCCTACGCTCCGGTTTGCCCCACCCTCATCCGGGTCAACACTCCGGGCGTCACGACGGCTGACATGGACAGCCTCGGATATTCCCGCAGGCGCCGCCCCCTCTACCCGCTCGAACCAGAGGCCGCTTGGCCCAGCTAGGAGTCCGATGATGGATCGCCCCACCGGCGTCAGGCATGTCATGGTCGGCGTCACCACACTGGTGGCGGTGATGCTCTACCTCGACCGCGTCTGCCTCAGCATCGTCGGGGAGGCGATCAAGAAGGACCAGGGCATCTCACCCGAACAATATGCGATGCTGCTGTCCGCGTTCTTCTGGGCCTACGCGCTGTTCCAGATCCCCGCGGGTTGGCTGGGCGATCGGTTCGGCGCCCGCGTGGTGCTGTCGGCCTACCTCTTCTGGTGGTCGGCCTGCACGGGTCTCATGGGAATGGCAAGCGGATTCGCGGCGCTGCTGGCGCTGCGCCTGGGATGCGGCATTTTCGAGGCGGGGGCGTACCCGCTGGCCTCGGGAGTCATCAAAGCGTGGGTGCCATCCAGCGAGCGGGGTCTGGCCAGCGGATTGGTGGCGGTCGGCGGCCGGTTGGGTGGCGCGATCGCCCCGGTGCTCACCGCCTCGGTCGCCTCGGCCACCGCCGATGGCTGGAGGCTGCCTTTCATCGTTTATGGCGCCGTCGGCATGGGTGGCGCGGCGGTCTTTTACTGGTGGTTCCGAAATGACCCCGCGACCCACCCCGCGGTGAACCCGTCCGAACTGGCCATCATTGGCAGACATGCCGACAGCGCCACACCACATCCGGGTACCGGGCTTCCCCCGCTGGAAGTCTTCGCGTTCAACTTTCCTCTGTGGATGTGCTCGCTGGTCCAATTCCTGTCGAACTTCAGTTGGGTGTTCATCATCACGCTTTTTCCCACCTACCTGGAGAAGGTGCACCAGACCCCCTTGGGAACCAGGGCCTGGTACCAGGCGATTCCTCTGTACTTTGGCATCCTCGGAATGCTGGCGGGCGGCAGGTTTTCAGATGTCGCGATGAGGCGCTTCGGATCGCGTTGGGGCAGGGCCCTGCCCATGGCCGCCAGCCGGGTCCTTGTCGGACTCGCCTATCTGGGCTGCCTCGCCAATCCCGACGCGTTCTCCATCATGCTGCTGATGTGCCTGGTGGCATGGGCGGGCGACTTCGGCACCGCTCCGGTGTGGGCCTGGTCGCAGGATGTCGGCGGCAGGCATGTGGGGGCGCTGCTCGGATGGGCCAACATGTGGGGCAACCTCGGCGCCGCGGTCGCCCCGATCGTCATCCAGAAAATCCAGTCGCAATACCAAACCCCGGAAAACCCCGCCGCCGGCTGGGCCGTGGTCTTCGCCGTTTGCGCCTCAACCCAGGTCATCGGGGCCATCGCCGCGATGTTTGTCAGTTCGAGCCAGCCGATTGGCCGCCCCGCCGCGGCTTGACGGGCCATCTCCGTTGCCGCTGGCCCGGGGCTCGCTTGAAAACGCGGCTAGCCTAGAAATTCGCCTGAAGGTAAAGCTGGATCAACGACGCCGTGCCGCCATTGAATCCCTTCCACTGCGTCATCCAGTAGTAGTACTCGAGGCCCAGCACCACCCCCGGGTCGAGCACGAGTTGGCTCGAGGCCCAGTACACCAGGTTGCGCGTGCGGCCACCGTCAGGCACTTCGTCGCCCATCGGCTTGTCGAGGCCGGCACCCAGGCTGAAGCGGTGCCATTTCACCGCCTGCCCGACGAACTCGCCCCACCCGCCCATGGCCTGGATGGTTTTCCCCGTGATCGGGTTGATTCCCTGCCCGATGCCGCCACGGAAGTCGTTGAGGTTGTAACCCGTCCACGCCTCGCCTTGGAAAGTGATCCAATGGTTGAGGGGAAAACGCAGGTCGGCGCTGATGCCGCGGATGGGAAAGATTCGCGCACCGCTCCTGCCCACCGGGGCGCCGGCGTCGTCATCGGCGATGATGCCGCCAACGCCGAACATGACGGGCTGGACCTCGTGCCGGTCGGAAGGGAGAACGAAGCCCAGGCGCGCCTGGTAGCCGGGCAACCCGTAGTCCTCGTTATCGCGGATGCCCGTGCCACCCTGATCGGACTGGTCGATCGCGTTGGCCAGGCAGATACCGTTCTGGAACTGAATTCGCAAGCCACCGCCAAAGTCATGGTCGAACGAGACATACGCGCAAGGCCGGCGGTCGCCCATGTTGCCAGCGTAAGCCATCTGGGTGCCCGCCTGCACAACTGGCAAAAGAGGCGAAAATATATCCCAATCTTGCCCGATCACGAAGCTCCAGTCGCCACGCTGGAAAGCCGCGTAGGCGAGGCGCAGCCTCATCAGCTCGCGGGATGGAGGGTTCAAGGGAGATGCTTCCGTTGACCGGACGAGGAAGTCGGTCTCAATGCGCCCCCAGACATGCATCGGCAGGCCCCAGGCCTCGAATTCCGGATGGAAATACTCAAGGCCAAGGCGGGTCAGCCGGGGAAACAGGTTGTAGTTGAATCCGTCGTCGGTGGTTACCGGAACCTTGTTGGGGCCCACCTTGTAGTTCGGGTCGATGGGCAAGACCCACTGGGGGATCTGGATATCGTCGAATCGTTCCGTGGCCATGGCGTAGTCGCCGCGAATGAAACCGTAGGCCCGCAGCGTACCCTTGCCCCTCATGCGCACCGACAAATAGGGCATCAACCATTCGGGCGGATGCTGCTCGGTCGCGCCGTCATTCAGCTTGATGGGAAAATATCCCATCACCGCGTTGGGCGGCAAAGGGGGAAACGGCGTCGGCAAGGAAGCCGGCATTGGAGCGGAGAGGGGTTCGAGAACCTCCGGTGGAACCGGCGGGATGGGGTCTTGGGCGCGGATTACCGCGCAGAAGGACATCATCAGCCCGATGGCAAGGCTGAATAAACGCATGGGGCGGCCTCCCGGCCTCCACAACCCATCCACTCATTGATGATGGGCGAATAATCCATGTCACCATCTGGTTTCCAGAAGATTTTGGGAAAAACCAATGAATACGGGAAACCTGATTCCTGATCAGTCCACCGGCGGGAGTTTCGCCACGATCGCCTCGACATCGGCGATGTCGATCAGTTCCGCCTCGTCGCGGCGCGTGTATTTCCGCTTGAGGGCATCGAGCACATGCTCCCACATCTCCCGGGTCGGTTCGATGCCGATGGTCCAATCATGCCTGCGGTGCGCCTTGCGCTTGAAGCGCCAGTTCCGCGCGAATCGCTCGGCGCACAGCCAGACCTTGTCCCCGGTATCCGGGTCAATCGTCGTCCATTGAATCTGCATCGGCATTCCCGTCCGGCGCCACCAAACCGCGCCCCGGCCCCCGCCCACCCTCGCGCAGCGCCTCCAAAAGCGCCGCAAGGTCGGCAGGGAGGGGCATCTCCCACTCCATGTCTTCCTCGGCGCGCGGATGGACAAAACCCAATTCCGTCGCATGCAGCGCCAATCGCGGCGATCCGCTTTCGTCCGCCATGACGCGCCCGTCGGCGCGCAGGTGGTACACCGGGTCGCCACAAACCGGGTGTCCCAGTTCCGCCATGTGGATGCGAATCTGGTGCGTTCGGCCTGTTTCAAGCCGGCACTCCACCAAGGAAAACCCCTTGAGTTTCTCAATCACCTTCACATGGGTGGTCGCCTCGCGGCCCACTCCCTCGATGTTGCCGCTGCCCCGGCGCCCATCACCGCGGTCGCGCACCAGCCAACTGCGCACCGTGCCCGAGCCGGGATGCCCCGTCACGATGGCCAGATACCGTCTTTTCACCGTGTGGGCCCGGAACTGGGCGCCCAGGGCGCGCTCGGCGTCCGCGGTTCGGGCGAATACCACCAGGCCGGATGTTTCCTTGTCGATGCGGTGAACGATCCGCAGTCGGGTCCTCGGATCCGCTCCATCCTTGGCGGGGCCCGAGCGGGAGATTTGCCGCGCCACCATCTCATCAAGACAAGGGGAAAGTTCCCGGCGGGAGTCGCGCCATTGCCGTTCCGACGGATGCCTGACAGTGTTGAGGCCGGAGGGTTTCTCCACCACGACCACCTGGCTGTCGAGGTGGCGTACCACCAGTCCGCCGGGTCGGGCGACAGGCCGCGCGGGCTTGTCATCCACCTGCACGATCTCGCCTTCATGGACCCTGCGGGCCGGATCGAGGCACAAATCCACAGCGGGTGGTCGGCCCAGCCGAACTCGCCGCGCCGCCACGACCCTGCGCGCCTGCTCCCACGAATGGCCGGGCAGCAGTTTGCGCAGCACCGCCTCGAGGGTGCGCCCCGCGTCATCGGGTCCGATGGGATGGCTGATCGCGGTCAAGATGCGTCACCCGGTGCCGTCATGGCTAAAAAACCATCGTAATTGATTTGCCGGGAGTTGGGATTGCCGTTGGCAACGGAAGACGCGCCGGGGCGATTCATCCCCGGCCTCGCGAATGTCGAAATCGACATTGCCATACCCCAAAGCGGGCCCGGGACACGAAATGGATGAACTTGCCGCCGGCTGGGGCCAACAGCCAATTCCATGAGGGGCTGCTAGTCAACCTTGCACGGTTTTCATGATCTTGCGCCAAAACCGAAACCATTGGAGGTTATGATGTTGAGGTAAATGATGCTTGGCTGTTGTGGCATGGGTTGTTGCCATGGTCCGGCAAGGTGAAACAGATGAACTCGCGGGCCATGGAATCCGAAACACCAACAACCAGATTGCGCCTGTCCCGGCAAGCCGGTGGCCACATCGTTGCCAACCAATCCGGAACAAGGCGGAGTCTGGCCAAGACCTCGCATCGCAGGTGATCTTTCATGCCCCGAGTCGCCAACCCGATCATCATGTTTTCCTTGGCCCTTTCAGCCGCGCTTGTATCCGTTTGGGCCATGGGAACACCGGTTTCCGCCGAACCGGCGCCAGCACTCGGACAGGCTGAACTGGAACTGCTGAAGCAACATTGCTTCCGTTGTCATTCGGCGGCAAAGGCCGAGGGCGGGGTCAGGCTCGACGACCTTCCGTTGTCCATTTCGACGGCCGGTGTCGCCGACCGCTGGCAAAAGGTCCTCAATCAACTCAACAGCGGCGCCATGCCCCCCGAGGGGGCCAAGCCGATCGCCGCCGTGGCCAAGACCGACTTCCTCGACGCGCTATCCACCCGCATGGCCGCCGCCCGCAGGTTCCTCTCGGATTCCGGCGGCCGAAGCGTGATTCGCCGCCTGAACCGCCGCGAGTACAAGAACACGATCCGCGACTTGCTCGGGGTCGACATCAGCACGCGCGAACTTCCCGCCGATGGAGGCGCGGGAACCTTCGACACGGTGGGCTCTTCGCTGTTCATTTCGGCGGACCAGATCGAGCAATACCTGGCGCTGGGCCGGCAGGCGCTCGATGAACACTTCGCCCGCTTCGCCCCATCCCGGGCGTTTCGGCGAATGCGCCTCGAAGCGGAAGACCGCAACGCCCGCATCGCCCAGTCGCTCAAGGACCGCATTGATGCCCGCGACAGGTACTTGAAATGGACGGCGGGCGTGGATGCCGCGGCGCGCAAGCCCGAAAACGCCGAAACCGTCGCCCGGATCAAGGAAGGGAGGAAGGACGATACCGCGTTGTATTTCCTCTGGCAGAAAATCCCCGGGGCGCCAGCGCCCAAGGATTTCGGCTTTGTCGACGCCATCCACGCCGATGAGCAGGGCCGAAGGAACTGGGTTCACTATGTCCCTTACCACAAGGCCTATGTGGAACACCCGGCCACAAAAACCGGCGCGTTCCTCACCGTGGAGGATGTGTTCGTCAACCCGTATCATCCGTTCCGAATTCCGGGGGATTGGCCCGCCGGAGATTATGTGGTGCGCGTGCGCGTCGCCGCGACTGGCAACACCCCGAAGGAACGGCATTTCATCGAGTTCGGCCCGCAGCACGACAGCGGAGTCCGCGCCGTGGCCAGCAGCCATCAGGTCACCGGAACCATGGCAAACCCCCAACTGTTGGAGATCCCGCTCAAGTTCTCACCCGCCAAGGGCCACGGATTCTTCCTGCAGGAAAAGGGAACCTACGAGTCGGGCGAGGCCGCGCACCGGATCTTCGGGGAAGGGAGAAAACGCAATGGCATAGGCCCGGAGTTCGCCCTGTGGATCGACTGGATCGAGGTGGAGGGCCCCATCGGCGCCCCCGGGAAAACCATCAAGGAACGCCGCGAGGTGGAATTGCACGCCAACCGCATGGTCGGCGGCACCTACAACGGCTATTTCAAGGGCGGGTACGAGGCGGCCAGGAAGTTCCTCGAGACGAAAGAGCCGCAGAAAGGCATTCCGGACGAACTGGAAGCGAAATTCCGTGTTCGCGTGTTCGAGCAGCATGGCCCCAGCTTCGAACGCTACCTCAACGACCCGCTCACGAAAACCGGCGCCTACCTGACGATTTTCAATGTCCACACCGAGGAGGTGATCACGCTGCCGCCCGACCAGCCTTCGGGATGGCTCAAGACGAAGCACGAGGTCGAGAAGGCGGAACCAGGCGAATACAGGCTCCGCTTCCGCATCGGCGCCGTCAAGGGGGCGCCAGCGGAACGGCGCTTCGTCGAGTTGGGCAGCCGGATCGAGAAGGACGAGTTCGGCCTGATCAGGACATTCCAGGTGAGCGGCACCACCGACCAGCCGCAGGTGATCGAGGTTCCGGTGAGCATCAGCGCCAACGGGCCCCGCACCTTCGTGCTCCGCGAGAAGCGGGATGTGAAGCGCGACCATGAGTGGTACACCGCCACGGTGAAGGAAACGAAGGTCGGCCCGCCCCCAGCCCTGTGGATCGATTGGGTTGAATGGGAAGGCCCCATGCCCCAGCAGTCAACCGTGGAGAACCTGCAGCGCATCGAACCCGAGAAGCGCCGCGCGGATGTTGAGCGCGGCCACCTGCGCTCCAAGTTCCTCAACGAGCAATACGCGAAATGGAAGGCCGCCGGCGGCGACGAGGCGCGCCTCAAGGAATTCGGCTTCATCGACAAGTCGCACGCGGAGTTCTCGAAGATTGTCTGGGAAAGCAACAACCGCTGGTTCCAGCAATACCTCGACAGGCCGCTTTCGAGAACGGGCCTGTACCTCGACAACACCGTCAACGAGACCTCGGAATATGCCGTCGACCTGCCCGCCGATCTCGCCACCGGCGACTACCTGATGCGAGTGAACATCGGCCGGGTGCCGGACATGCCCGCCGAGCGGTCCCACCTGATGTTTGTCGAGGCCAGCCCCATCGACAAGGACGACCGCACGCTGCTGGCGACAAGGCAGGTCGCCGCGGCCCTTGAGAAACCCGAGGTGGTCGAGTTGCCTTTCAAGGTGAGGCCGGGCGGCCCGCGCAAGTTCATCCTGATGGAGAAACGGCCTCTCAAGAAGGAGGGGATCAGCCTGCCGGGCCGTACCCGTTTGATCAAGGATGCCCGCCAGCGCGACCCGGCGCTGTGGATCGACTGGATCGAGGTCAAGGGACCGCTGCAAGCCGCCGACACCCGGTCGATCCTGGCCGGCAAGCCAGGCGAGGCCGGGGACGCCCGTGACATCATCGAGCGATTTGCCCTGCGCGCCTTCCGCGACAATCCCCCGCAGCCGGGATACATCGACAAACTTGTCAAGCTGTTCGAGGCCCGGCTCAAGGCCGGCGACCCGTTTGAACAAGCCATCAGGGAACCGCTCGGCGTCGTGCTCGCCTCGCCGCGGTTCCTTTACCTGGCGGAACCCGGCGGTGCCGGACAGCCCGGCAAACTCACCCCCCGCGAACTGGCCACCCGCCTGTCATACCTCCTGTGGAGCGCCCCGCCCGACGAGACGCTTCTCGCCCTGGCCCGCGACGGCGAATTGACAAAGCCCGGGGTCCTGGCCGCGCAGGTAAACCGCATGATCGACAGCGGCAAGTCGCGCGAATTCGTGACGGGCTTCACGAACCAGTGGCTGGGCATGGAACGGCTCGATTTCTTCCAGTTCAACACTCAGCTTTATCGGGATTTTGACGAGAGCACGAAAGCCGCGGCGCGCTTGGAGGTGTTTCGCACCATCGAGCACGCGCTCAAGGCCAACCGCGGCGCGGGCGAACTCCTCAAGGCGGACTATGTCGTCGTCAATGGACTGCTCGGCGCCTATTACGGGCTCGAAGGTGTGTCGGGCGACGAGTTTCGCGTGGTGGCCCTGCCGCCGGGTTCGCCCCGCGGGGGACTGCTCGGCATGGCGGCGATCCTGGCGATGGGCAGCAATGGCGAGACGAGCAGCCCCGTCGAGCGGGGCGCCTGGGTCCTGCGGAAGCTGCTGCACGATCCGCCGCCTCCCGCGCCGCCCAATGTGCCGCAGCTCACGCGCCTGGAAGGCAAGTTGCTCACCTCCCGCGAGCGGATCCTGGCGCACCAGGAACAGCCGCAATGCGCTAGCTGCCACCGCAAGATCGACCCGATCGGCTTCGGCCTCGAGAACTTCAACGCCGTCGGCAAGTGGCGCGCGGAGGACCGTTATGAGAAACGGGGCGTTGGCAGGAAGGAGTGGAAGATCGATCCAAGCGGGACCTTCCACAAGGGCCCGGCGTTCAAGGACTATTTCGAGTTGCGCGACATCATCGCCTCAAGGCCCGAGGCGTTCTCACGGGGACTTGCCGAGGCCCTCGTCGAGTATGCCCTTGGCCGCCCCTACGGCTTCACCGATCAACCCCTGGCCGACGAGGTTGTCCGTCGCGCGGCAGGGAAGAACTTCGGCCTACGGGAGTTCCTCCATGCCCTTGTCCAAAGCGAGTCCTTCCAAGCGAGGTGAATCGACATGACCGCATCCAGCCAACGCCGCCGGTTCCTCAAGAGCGCCGGTGCCCTGATTGCCCTGCCCGCCCTGGAGTCGCTGGCGGCCCCGAGGCGGGCATTGGCAGCCCCCGCGGCCGCGGCGAGGCCGAAGCGCATGATCTTCCTCAACTTCGGCTGGGGCGTCACGAACGAGACCTGGTTCCCGAATGTGAAGCAAACCGGCGCCAACTACGCACTGCCGCCGGGGCTTGCTCCGCTGGCCCGTCACAAGGCCGACTTCACCGTGATCCAGGGGCTTTCCAACAAGTTCGCCAATGAGGCCCACTGGGGCAGCACCTTCTGGCTCACGGGCGCCAATCGCTACGCCGAACCTGGCCAGAGCTTTCACAACAGCGTCAGCGCCGACCAGGTCGCGGCGGCGCGCCTGGGCGGTGACACCCGGTTTTCCTCGCTGCAGCTCAACAGCCCCGATGTGAACAATTCCGGGCACGGCCCGGGTCTGTCGCTCGCCTGGGACCAGCGCGGCAAGCCGGTCGCCGGCCTCGACAACCCGGTTCTCGTGTTCCATCGGCTGTTCTCCGCCGACTCCACCCCCCTGGCCGAGCGCCAGGCGATGCTCGCCCAGAAGCGGAGCGTGCTTGACGCCGTGCTGTCCGACGCGGGAGACCTGCGGCGGGGCCTCAACAAGGCCGACACCGACAAGCTCGATGAATACTTCCAGGGCATCCGCGACATTGAAACTCGCCTTGGCAGGGACGAAAGCTGGCTCGGCGTGCCCAAGCCCAAGGCGGCGATGAAGGAACCCAGGCCCGGCCTGGCGGGCCGCGACGAGATCGCCATCATGTACGACCTCATGATCGCCGCCCTGCAAACCGACAGCACGCGCGTCATCACCTACCGACAGCCGGTGGGCACCTTGCTCCAGAGCCTCGCCGTGAAGGTCGCGCCGCATGACATGAGCCACTACTCGCCCGGCGACCGGATGGAGGCGTCGCAGAAACGCGATGCCGCCCAAAGCGAACTTCTCGCCGGCCTCATCGACAAGCTCAAGGCGACCAAGGAACCCGACGGCTCGACCCTGTTCGACCACACGGTCATCAGCTACGGCAGCAACATCCGCACGATCCACTATCTCGACAACTGCCCGACGCTGGTCGCCGGACGGGGTGCGGGAATCGGGCTCGGCCAGCACCTCGTCATGCCCAAGGACACGCCCCTGTGCAACCTGTGGCTCACCCTGCTCAAGGGAATCGGGGCCAAGGTGGAGTCGCATGGCGACAGCACGGGAATCCTGCCCGGAGGGCTCCGAGGCTGACTGCGCGCCGCCCGCTTGGGATGGTTACTTGGCCGTGAGGCCGTCGGCCGCGGGCTTGCCGTCCACGAACAGCCGCATCCGCCGCTTGCCGTTTTCGGGAATCACCGTCAATGCGACATGGTGCCACTTTTGGGCCAGCACCACCGGCCCCGTCTGGATTCCGTCGTTGACATCCAGTCGCGCCGCGAGCCGATAGGGCGACGACTCGCCGCGCTCGCCCGAACCCATGAGCTTGAGCACAAAATTCCGGTTGCCGTAGCCGACGATGTCACCGCCGCCGGGGTGCATGTTGTTGTTGCCCAGCCTCGGCGACGGCTTCACCCAAGCGGCGATCGTGACTCCCTTGGAATCGGCGGGCACCGCGGCATCCGGCAGAGGCTGGTCGCGCGCCAATAGCGAAACCTCGTTGTCGCCCAGCGCATGGCGCAGGATCACCACCCGGCCGATCAGGCCGCGGTAGTAGGCCCCGTGCAGGTAGTACCGCTCGCAACCGAGCACGATGCCGCCGCCGGCGCCCATGGCGAAAGGCACGCCGCGCCGACCCTCGTAGGCCTTGTAGGCTCCCATGTAATTGAAATCCCGCGCGTTGCCGAAGATGTTCATGCCGATATGGCCATCGGGCTGGAACTCCTCCCGGCCCGATTCATTGTCGGCAAACCGCAAGGCCGGCCGGCCGCCATCGACCACCCACGCCAGGTTCGCCAGTTCGAGGTGCGCGCCTCCGGCGTGGTTCAACGAGTGGAATCCCTTGCCTTCCAGCATGCGGAAGTCGGCCACGGCCCCTGGCGGCGCCGGGGGCAACGGTGTCGGCCGTGTGTTCGCCTTGGACGATACTCCCGCGGGAAGACCCTCGCCTTCGGCGAGCTTGCGGATCTCCACATCCGTCACGAGGAAGTCGCCTGTGCCGGCGTTGCCAAAGGCGATGGCCAATGATCCCGTCCCCGGTGGGACCTCGAAGGAAAAGCCTTGCCTTTGCCAGCCGAACGAACCGGCGCCGACAAAGTGGGTCTCCGCCGAGAGTTCCTTGTTCGTCTTCGCCTGCGCCGCTTTCAACTCGATCCTTCCGCCCGGGCCGATCGCGTTGTCCGACTTCACCATCGCCGTGAGGATATACCGCCCCGGTTCGGGCGAGCCAGCCTTGGCGAGCGTCGCCTTGCCGTACGACGCGGGGCCGAGCCTCATCGCAAAGCCGCTTCCCACGCCGCAGTTCTTTTCAAGGCCATAGCTGGGGCGCTGGTTGTGCCCCGACATGAAAGGCGAACGGCCAAGCTGCCAGGTTTGGCTCAAAGGTGTGAACTGGCTGAAGGTGAGCTTGGGCCATTCATCGGCGAAGATGTAATGGTGCTTCGGGTCGAGGGTGGGAGCGGCATACACCTTCGACTGGTCGAACAGCCCCTTGGCCTCCTCGGCGGGGTAGCCGGCGTAACGGTACTTGACGCGGATTTTGGTTCCGGGCTTGGCGGTTTCGGGAGCGAAGGCGACGCCGGTGTCGTAGAACGCCGCGCACACCGCCGTGTTGCATTGCCGCCGGCCGGGCTTGCCGCCCTGCTCCACCTCGTTCCATTCCGGCCGGATCTCGTACTCCACGGCCGGGGCCACCCTCATGTCGCCGTTGTGCCGGCCGTGCCAGACCCTGAGGCCGTGGTAGGTCTCGAGGTCGTGCTGGGGGCCGGGGTCGGTGGGGGCGACGGGCCGGTGGTACAACTCGCCGCCCCGCCTGCGGGCAACGAGGTATTGCCAGTTGAACGGGTCGAGCGGGGTGTGGTGTTCGAAGTCGAACCCGTAGCGGAAATGGAAAGGCTGGCCGGGGAACACCTCGAGTTCGCTGTCGATGTCGTAGGTGTAGGTGCCGCGCTGCCTGTCGAAGCCAACGACCATTTTCGTTTCCGTCGCGAAGCGGTTGCCGGTGTGCTTGCCTTTCCAAGTGGCGGTGAGGCTGGCGCCGCCGCCCGTGGCGCGCACATCGACGGTGGAATTGGCCGCCTCGGGGTAGGCCCCCTGGTTCTGCGTGTCCCAGTGGCTGTTCCAGGTGAGCAGGGGCTTGAAGCCCGGCAGCAGCTTGACATTCATCACGGTCGACGACTCGGGCGAGGGCAAAAGCAGGATAGGCTCGTCGCCATCGAACACCCACTGCCGGCCGCCAATCCATTTGCGAACGGTGAAATTCGGTTGATGGGGCGTCGCCGCGGGGACGGCCTCGGGTTCCACGGCGCGCGCCTCGGTGGCGGAAAAGGTCACACGAGCGCCGCTGGAAACACCGATGCCAATCCGCCCGCGCGCCGGCACCGGCGCGAGCCTGTCGGCGTGTCGGATGAGTTCCTTGTCGTCGACGAACACCCGGATCGCGCCGCCATTGGCGCGGGCTCGCAGCCTCAACGGCTTCTTGGCCGGCACGGCGCAGGGAACCGATGCCACATAGCCGCCGTCGGGAAACCTCACCAGCGCGACTTCCTGATATTTCAACGACACCTGAACGCGGTAGCCGGCCGAACCATCCTCGCGGCCACGCAGCAGCAGGGCGGCCTCGAAGCCCATGTCAGCGACCTTGGGATCGGGCCACACCGACCACGACGAGCCGAAATAGTCGAAGCGGGTCGCGGGGCCATCGATGACGACGGTCGTGGCGACCTCGATATCGGTGGAGTCAGCCGGGGCGACAAGGTACGACCAAGGCGTCGCCTGGAGCGTGGCGCTGCCCGTTTCCCGCGCTGTTGGCTTGAAATCGGCCGGCAAGGGCCGCCAGGCCGCGAGGTCTTCGGCGGGCCGGGCAACTAACGGTACCAAAGCGAGGCACGCGAGAACCAAGGCAAGCCGTGTCATGGGGAGGGCCTCGGGGTCATGCGGACAGGTTCAAGTTTAATAAGCGGCGTCCCCGCGCGCCATCGATTCCCGTGCCCGCCATCACCGTGAACGCCTATCCGGAACCGTCAGGATCATGGCGATTTCCGGCAAGCGCGTAGCTGGGAACCCGCAATGGCTTCCTGGATCACTTGCAAACCAAAGAGACCAAGGTTTTTCAAGGAAGCACCGGGAGTCATTCAGGCAATGGTTCCAAGACCATAATGAATTGTTTTATGATATTCAAATGTTTTAAGTACATTTTATGGCGCGCAAACAACCTCG
>JAGWVO010000517.1 GCA_018970845.1 Planctomycetota bacterium | reverse complement strand
GAGCACCAGGGCGATGCGCAGCAGCAGGAGGATCAGTTGCTCGAGGATCATCCTCCGGCGCATCTTCTTCTGGGCCGCCAGCAGGAATTCCATGGCCGCCCAGCGGACGCGCCGGAACTGCATCCTGTTGATCAGGTGGATAATGACCGGAACGGAAACGGCCAATCCACCGGCGAGGAGCGCCCAAGGGTTCAGGAACAAGCCAAGCAGTCCTTCCATCTCCAGGGGGTTCCTTTCAGGAGACGGGGGCGCGGCCGCCAGCGAAGGCGTCGCGCCTGTGCAGGAACCGTGAGAGAACGGCGTCCAGCGACTGGTTGGTGGGAATCAATTGATAGTCGACGCCGAGCCTGGCGCAACCCTGGCGAACCTCTTGGAGGTAGGCATCCAGCTCCTTCAGGTAGCCCTCGCGCAGGGCCTCGGGGTCGCAAAGCAGTTCGGGCAATTGTTCCATGCCCTCGAAACGCGTGACTCCGGTGAATGGAAAATTGAGTTCGTCGGTGTCGAGGATGTGGAAGACAAGAACTTCCTGCCTCTTTTGGCGGAACATCCTCAGCGCCTTCATCAGGCCTTCCCTTTCCGTCAGGAGATCGGAAAACACGGCAACCATGCCGCGGCCATGGATGGTTGAGGCGATCCTGCGGCAGACCGTCGGCAGGTCGGTTTTTTCCCCGGGCGAGGAACCGTCGAGCGCCGAGACGATGGCATCGAGATGGAGTCCGGAGTTGCGCGCGGGGACTACCCGGCGGGCGGCCTGGTCGAAGGTGACCAGACCCACGGAATCCTGCTGCCTCAGCAGCAGCCAGGCGGCGCTGGCGGCGGCGGTGCAGGCGTAGGCCCTCTTGTTTGCCGATCCGTTGCCGTACGACATCGACTCGGAGCAGTCGACGAGCATCTGGCACCTGAGGTTGGTCTCGGCCTCGAACTGCTTGATGTAGAAGCGGTCGGTTTTCGACCAGACCTTCCAGTCCAGGTGCCTTATGTCGTCGCCGGTGACATATTCCCTGTGCTGGACGAACTCGACGGAATGGCCGAAGAAAGGCGACTTGTGCAATCCCGTCAGGAAACCTTCAACGGCCTGCCGGGCACGCAGCTCCAGCCGGCCCAGCCGGAACAGCACGGCCGGGTCGAGGAATCGTCGCGGGTCTTCTGAGGCCGGGCGGGTCATCGTGGGTTCGCTTCGTTTCAAGCGGCGAAGATCGGCTTGAGCCTCTCGTCACGCAGCAGTTCGCTTTCCTTCTCGGGTGTCTCGGCCAGGAGGCGGGACACGACCGTGTCCGTGGTCGTGCCATCGCTGGCCGCGGCGAAATTGACCTGGAGTCGGTGCCTCAGCACGGGAAGGGCCAAGGCCTTGATGTCCTCGGTTTGCACATGGGTGCGTCCCCTGAGCAGGGCGCGGGCCTTTCCTCCCAGGACAAGGTTCTGGATGGCCCTGGGGCCGGCTCCCCATGCCAGGCTTTCCTTCACATGCCCGGGAACGCCGGGCTCGCTGACCCGGGTCTGCCGCACCAGGGCCAGCGCGTAACGGAGGACATGGTCGCTGGCTGGAACCCTACGCACGAGGTCCTGGAGGTTGAGAATCTGTTTTCCGTCAAGGACGGGCTTCACCTCCTCGGCCGCCGTGCCCGTGGTGCGGCGGGCGATCTCCATCTCGTCGTTGAAGCCGGGGTAGCGGACGAAAACCTTGAACATGAAGCGGTCTTGCTGCGCCTCGGGCAGGGGATAGGTGCCTTCCTGCTCAAGGGGGTTCTGGGTGGCCAGAACGAAGAACGGGTTGTCGAGGCGGTGACGCACCCGGCCCACCGTGACTTGCCTTTCCTGCATCGCCTCGAGCAGGGCGGCCTGGGTTTTGGGCGGTGTTCGGTTGATCTCATCGGCCAGCACGATATTGGCGAAAAGGGGGCCCTTGAGGAAACGGAATTCACGGGCGCCGGTGTCCTTGTTCTCCTGGATCACCTCCGTGCCCGTGATGTCGGAGGGCATCAGGTCGGGGGTGAACTGGATGCGCGAGAATTCCAGCGAAAGGGTTCTTGCCAGCGTGGAAATCATCAGGGTCTTGGCCAGGCCGGGCACTCCTTCCAGCAGGCAGTGGCCCTTGCTGAACAGGGCGATCAGCAATTCCTCGATCACAGCCTCCTGCCCGACGATCACCCTTGAAAGCTGGCCCTTGATGCCGTTGGCTGCCTCGGCGAGGGCGCGCGCGGCGGCAAGGTCGTCGTTGGTCAGGTTTTCCTGCGTCATGGTGGTCTTTCCTTGGGTGCGGGCTGGGTGAACCGTTCCTAGCGTTGATAGATGGGAAGGCAGGCCTTGTCGAGTTGCATGATGCAAACATGCACCGATGTGATGAACACCGGGCCAACATGCCCACCCGTCCAGGATCCGTCGGTCCCCTGGGTGCGCACCAGGTTGTCGAAGGTTTCCTTCCTGTACTTGGTCCAGGTGAGGGTGTCGGATTCCTTGGCGGCGGGGAACAGCTTGCGATAGCCGTCGTCCCCGAGCATGTAGAC
>JAGWVO010000040.1 GCA_018970845.1 Planctomycetota bacterium | reverse complement strand
TGTAGAGGTCGTCGCCGGCGGAATGCCTTTCAGCCTGGAAGCGGACATCGCCACCCATTCGCAGCACATTCTGCCCGCCGTTGGGCCGGTGAGGCCCCCTGTGGTTGTCGCTGTTGCCGGGCCCCGCGTCGGGCGGATTGTCGGCCAATAGGGGCGTGAAGTCGCCCATGGAGCGCTCGGGGGGCCGGTGCCTGCCATGGGAATCGACATGGCCCAGCGAGTAGGCGTAGCATCCGCCGAGGCGGCGCGCCTGTCGGCGGAACTCGGCCGGATCAATCGATCGGAGCGACTCCATGTCGGCGGCGGAGGGGTACGACGCGCCGTCGTGCGAACCGCAACGGGTGCGGAATCCCTCGGGAAGCAGGCCGCCCTCCCTCAGGCTGACAAAATACGATCCGGAATATCCGCTGACGCCGGGGTCGGGGTACCGGCCGCCCGCCTGGTCGGCGTGGCGGTTGAGGGACATCCCGAGGGTGCCGAGGGTGTGGCGGCAGGCGGCCTCGCGGTAGGTGGTCCAGGCGCGGTTGACCGAGGGAAACGCCACGATGGCGGCAAGGGCCATGATGCCCCCGCCCACCAGCAGGTCGGCCAGCCTCCACGAGGGCGGTGTCCATTCGGCCCAACCCGAGCCCGGCGGCGGCGCCGGCCGGGAGATCACGGGCATGTTCTGGCGGGAAACCCGCTCGACGGCGCGCCTGGCCAGGTCGGCGGGAGGCGCCGCGTCTTCCCCGTCCCGGGGAAGCAGGGCCAGGACCTCGCGCAGTTCACCGGCCTTGGACTGGAGGTCGGGACACTCCGAGACCGCCTTGGCGGCCCGTCCCTTGTCGCCATCGTCGATGCAGCCCACGACGAGGCCCACGATGTCGCATTCCTTGTCGCTCATGACTTGGCTCCGGCTTGCCTGGGCTTGAGTGCGGGCATGGTGCCCGAGGGCGTGGCGCCCTTGAGGATCTCGGCGAGCTTGCCCATCGCCGCGTGCATGCGCGACTTGACGGTCCCCAGGGGAAGCCCGAGAACTTCGCCGATATCCTGATATTTCATCTCATGGTAGTACGCCAAGATCAGAACCTCCCTGTACAGGTCGGGGAGCATGTCCACCGCGGCGCGCATGCGCTCGGCGAGCTCGCCGCGCTCCATCCTCTCGGACGGGGCGTCCTCGTGGGATTCAACGGCGTCGGCGAGCCTGGCGCCTTCGCCGCCGCCCGCGCGGTCCCGCGACTCGTCCAGGCTGGCGCCCCGCCGTCGCTTGGCCCGTCGAAGGGCGTCGACCGCCTGGTGCGTGGCGATGGTGTACAACCACGGCCGCGCCGGCCTTCCCTCCTGGTACTGCCCGATCTTCTCGTGCACCTTGAGGAAGGTGTCCTGGAAGACATCCTCGGCGAGGACGGGGTCCCGGGTGTACCGCCGGAGGTACGAGTAGATGCCGCGCTCATGGCGCCTGATGATCTCCGGCAACGCGTCGGGGTCGCCGCGCTGGCAAGCCATGAGGAGCTCCTCGTCGGAGATTCCCGGCCGGCCTTCGCGCGCTTCCTCGGACGCCATGTCCCTACTCTCTCCTACGGCCGGGCCGCCGGGCCGGTTCGCTCACGACTTGTCGATCTCAACCCGGGGAACCAACGGCTTGACCTTGCCGCCCTCCAGTTCAGCCATGACCACAAGCGGCCCCGACTGGACTTGGGGCGCCTCGGCGCACGCCGTCGATACTTTCTCCCATGGCGTCCCGAAATTGAAGCCCCGATAGATTCTCTCGGAAAGCCGGGGAAGGAACGGCTTGAGCAGGATCGAGGCCACGCGCAAGGCCTCCACAAGGTCGTGAAGCACCAGCGCCGCCGCGGGGGGATCCTTCTTCACAAGCGACCACGGAGCCGTTTTCTCGGCATGCTGGTTGGCGGGAACCAGCACATCGGCCCACAGTCCCGCAAGGGCCTGGCTGTACTGCAGCGCCTCCATGTGCTCGCGGTAGCGCGCGATCAGCTGCGCGCGGGTGGACGGCCCCTCCGGCAGCGTGGCGGCCCGGCCCGCGGTGCCGGGAACCTCGCCGGGAAAATTCTTCCCCAACAGGCCCACCACCCGCGAATAAAGGTTGCCCAGGTTGTTGGCGAGGTCGGCGTTGTACACCTCGGCGAAACGCTGCCACCCGAACTCGCCGTCGCCGGGAAACGGGCACTCGCGCATGAAGTAGTAACGGAACGCCTCGGGCGAGAAGCGCGTCACCAGGTCCATCGGTTCGACGGCGTTGCCCAGCGACTTCGAGATCTTCACCGCCTCGCCGGAGTCGGTCTTCAGGTAGACGAAACCGTGCCCGAACACCCGCCTGGGAGGGGCGATCCCCGCGGCCATGCACATCGCCGGCCACAGGGCGCAGTGGAAGCGGGTGATGTCCTTGCCGATGACATGGAGGTCGGCCGGCCAGAGCCGGGAGAAGCGCTCCATGTCGGTGCCGTAGCCGGCGGCGGTCACATAGTTGAGCAGGGCGTCGAACCAGACATAGATCGTGAACCTCTCGTCGAACGGGACCCGGATGCCCCAGTCCTGCCCCGATCGGGTGATGTTCACATCCAGCAGCTCGGTCCGGACGAGCTGCATCACCTCGTTTCGGCGACTTTCCGGCTGGATGAAGTCGGGATGGGCCTCGTAGAACTCCAGGAGCCTGTCGCGGAATTTCGACAGGGCGAAGTAGTAGCAGTCCTCGCTGCGGCGGACCGCGGGAGCCTTGTGCGCCGGGCAGAGCTTGTCGTCACCGAGTTCCTTCTCGGTCTTGAAGGCCTCGCAACCGTCGCAGTACCAGCCCTCGTAGGCGGCCTTGTAGATGTGCCCGGCGTCGAACACCTTCTGGATGAAGGCGCGGCAACCGGCATGGTGCCGCGCCTCGGAGGTCTGGATGAAGTCGTCGAACGAGATGTCGAGCGCCGTCCAGACCTCGCGGAACTGGCGGGCCATGTCGTCGCAGTAGGCCTGGGTGCCAAGTCCGAGCTCCTGGGCGCGGCGGGCCACCTTGACGGTGTTCTCGTCGTTGCCCATCAGGAAGAAGACCTGGTAACCCTCCATGCGGCGGTAGCGGGCCTGGACATCGGCGCCGATCTTCTCGAAGGCGGTGCCGATGTGCGGACGGCTGTTGGGATAGTCGATCGCCGTCGTCAGGAAGAATTGCCGACCCATGCCGCCTCCCGGTGCCGCGCGCCTGCAGGAGGCATCATCCTACGCCGGAAGGGCCGGCAAGGGCAGTCGTAACTCAATCCTGCTTGGGAGCCGAGACTTCCGAGACATCCACGCCGTAGGGCGAGCCCTCGCCGGGGCGCACGTAGGTGTGAACCACCCTCACGACGCGCCATTCCTTCTTCCAGTTGTCGTAGCGGGCCCAGGCCATCGTGCGGAACACCCTCAGGATGTCATCGGGGTTGGTGTACACCCTCGAGGTGCCGCCGGGCATGAAGTAGGTGCGGCCGCCGAACTTGTAACGCATGACGGCCTCGTAGAAGTTGACCCCCCCCAACCCGCCGGCCTGGCCAAGCTTGGTGTTGCGGTCGTCCACGAGGAACAGTTGCCAGTAGTCGCCGATCGCGGGCTTGCGAACCGGGGGCGATCCGAGGCTGCCCAGCACCGCCTTGGTGGGATTCTCCAGCGTCGCGGTGTAGGTGACCATGTCGTATTCACCCTCCTGCCCGACCATGTTGAGCAGGTTGATGGAATAGGAAATGATCGAGAAGCAACTGGCGCCCGGTTCCTTCATCACCCATGTCTCGGGGACATTCCAGGCATCCTCCTCCTCGTAGTGCCTGGTCGGCAGGTAGTGCTTGCCCATGCGGCCGACAAGCTCGGCAACAATGGCCAGGGATGAGGGGTTTTCCCCGGCGTTCGCGAGGGCGTTGTTGTAGCGTTCCACGGCGATGGACAACCGACGGGGGGTGACGACGCCGCGCTTCTGGTCGGTCATTTTCGGCCTGCCTCGCAGGACATAGCCGACCAAAGGCGAGGTGGGGCCCAAATCGTGCTTGGATGCCTTGCCTTCCCCGGGTGGCTTGACCTCGGCGAACCAGACGATGGGTTGGCTGATTTTTCGGACGGCGGTTCCCAGACCCTCGCCGGCCTTGACCTCCGCGACCACGGTGACCGGACCGGCGGGCTTCTTCGCCGCGGCCTCGTCATCGTCCCCGTCGTCCCCAGCGTTTTCATCGCCGGGAGAAACAACCACCTCGCCGGCGACATTGAAACCGGGCTCATGGCTGAGGCCGCGGATGCGGATCAGGGATCCCGGCTTCACGCCCTCGACCTTGAGCTTGAGGCGGCCCGCCAGGCGCGCCTGCTTGCCGCCGTCATGCGTGAAAGGAACGATGTTCGACCTGCCGAAACGCCACTCGGGCTCATCCCAGCGTTCCCCGGGTTCGGCGAGGTTCGCGGTGTCGCGGTGCATGAGGCCGTGTTCGGAGGTGATGTCGAACTCGATCGGCTCAATGAAGACCTGTCCGCATGGCATCGACAGCAGGCAGGAGGCGGCTATCCAGCACCAACTCATGAGGCGACTCCATTCGCGAACAGGTCCGGGTGACCTGTTTTTCGTCAGCTTGCCCACGGATTCCGCACGGCGATTGGCCCCTCATGGCGCGCGAAGGGCCGGAGAGGTTGCTTAGGTGGGAATAACCCGTCCGGCCGTTGCGGCCGGCGGAACCGGAACAGGTTGCCCCGGGCGGGCGCGGCAACGCGCAAGTCATGAATTGACAGCGGTTTCCGGCTGCATGGCCAGGAACGCCCCAAGGATTTCCGGATCGAACTGACGGCCCGACTCCCGGGACAGGACAGCCATCGCCTCCCCGACGGTCATGCGGGTCCGGTAAGGCCTGTCGGTCGTGAGGGCATCGAAGGCGTCGGCCACCGCCACCACGCGGGCCAAAAGGGGGATGCGGTGGCCCGTCAAACCGTCGGGGTACCCGGCACCGTCGTGCCGCTCATGGTGCGACCGCGCGATCGGCGCCACCCTCTCGAGGCCGGGATGCGAACGGAGAATCTGGTCGCCCAGCACGGTATGGCTCCTCATGAGCGCCTGCTCGGCGGGATCCAGGGCCCCCTGCTTGCGCAAAATGGCGTCGCTGATGCCGATCTTGCCGATGTCATGCAGGGGAGCGCCAAGGCGCAGGGTTTCGCGGTCGGCCGCGGACAGTGCCAGCGCCTCGCCAAGCCTCACGGCGTAGCCCGTCACCCGCATCGTGTGGCCGCCGGTGTAGGCGTCCCTCAACTCGATCACCTGCCCCAGCACAGCAACGGTCTCGAAAAACGCCTCCCTCTGCCTGCGAACGAGTTGGACTCCCTCGATTCCGGCGGAAAGCTGGGCCGCCAAGGCGTCGGCGAAGGCCAGGTCGGCGGGCCCGAACGGCGGTTCCCCCGATCCGCGGTCGAGATGCAGCACGCCCAGGGAACCGCGCGGGGTCCGCAGCAGCACGCAGAGGATCGAGGCCATGTTTCCTTCCGTGACGCTGGCCAGGCCGGCAAGCCCGGGATCCTCCTCCAGCGTGCGGCACAAAGCGGAACGGCCGGTGGAAAAGACGCGCTCGGCCAGGTGCTGGCTGTAGGCCCGGGGCCTTCCCGGCGCGCCGGGGCGCTCGACCTGTAGCCTTGGCCTGAGCCGGGCTGGCTCACCCTCGGCGAGCACGATGGCGCCACCCTGCGCCCTGAGAGTGGCGGCGGCATCCTCGAGCACGCTTTGGAGAAAGTCCTCCTCCCTGTCGAGATGCACCAGGTGACGGCTCGCCTGCAGAAGCGACATCAGCATCGGATTGTCGGCGCCCGGCTTTTCGCGTTCCCGGGCCACATCCACCAGCGCGGCATGCAGGCCCGAACGGGTCGTCGCCTCAACCCACAGATTGATTCCCTGGAACAAGCCGAGCTCGTCCTGGCCGGAAGCCTTGGGACCCGAAGGCGCCGGGTCGGAATCTTCCCTCAGTTCCACCACCTCGATCGTGGCGCCGCCTATTCCGATGACATCGCGTTTGCGGAGCGGCCACTGGGCCACGCCAACCTTGGCGCCATTGACGACGGTGCCATTGGTGCTGCCAAGGTCGACAAGCCGCCATCCCAGCGCCGTCAGTCGAACTTCGGCGTGCAAACGGCTGACGGAGGTATCATCGATTTGGATGTCGGCGCCTTCGTATCGGCCGACCCGGGCCACGGAGCGGACCTCCCACACACGGCCCGCGACGGGACCGCTCATGCCGCGGAGGACAAGACGCCCTTCCACAACCACAACTCCCCGCGCGCCCGGCTTGCTGGCGAAAACACCCGCCATCGGCGTGCTGGCGATCCGTCAGCAAATATTTTGTTAATATATCAATGTTTTGCAGGGGAGTCGAACCATGGTCTCATCGTTGTCCCGCTTCGCGGCATTCATCCTCTTGGGGTCAGTCATCCCGGTTTTGATGGCCCAGTCCGATGGAGTGCCCGGTTTCGATGGCCAGTGGAAACCCGCCAAGGCGATACGCGCCGGACAGGAACTTGATGCCGAGCACCTGGCCAAGGTCACCGTCTCCATTAAAGGCAACTCCATCGCGATCAGCGAACCCGGGAAGACCGAAAAGGCCTCGTTTTCCGATGCCAAACCAGGAAATCCGGGAACGATCAACCTCGTCACCGAGAGGGATGGGACGAGCGTGGTGCTGGAGGGAATCTTCGAACTCAAGGGTGATGAACTGGCCCTGTGCTTCAGCAAGCTTTCCGAAAAGGGCACCCGTCCCAAGTCGTTCGAGGCGCCTTCGGACAGCGTGACGCTGCTTCGCCTCAAGCGTGTCAAGTAGGCGGCCACCCCGCCTCAACATGGCTTGAAGCCCAATTCCATGCTTGGCAAATCCATCCAACCAGCCCGAGGACGCTGAAACCGCGATGATTAAGCCCAGCGAGCCGGCCAATCCCACCGGCAACGAACCTCCGGCGGAGCCCGCCAAGCACGGAAGGAAGCGTCATCGTCGCAGGATCAAGGTGCGACTCCCCGCCGATGAAAGACCCAAACGGGTTCGGGGCGATTCGCGGCGGTATTGGGCGGTCGTGATGGGGTTGGCTTTTGTCATCATGTGCTTTGTGGCCATGTGGATCGTCATGGGCGCCTTGGCCCGGCCCGTGGCCGGTTGACGGACCGGCCTTGGCAGCGGTTGATTCCGCATCAGGAATGAGGATGAGTTGCATGGCCAAAACATTGATACGGGTCGGTCACAGCCCGGACCCGGACGACGCGTTCATGTTCTACGCGCTGGCCCACGACAAATTGCCCACGGGCGACCTTGAGTTCCGGCATGAGCTGCAGGACATCGAAACCCTCAACCAGCGGGCCCGCCGGCGCGAGTTGGAAGTGACCGCCGTGAGCCTGCACGCCTATCCCCACATCGCCGCGGATTACGCCCTGCTGCCCACCGGATGCAGCATGGGCGACCAATACGGGCCGATGGTGGTGGCTCGCCGGAAGATGACCATCGACGAGTTGCGAAAAGCCACCATCGCGGTTCCCGGAACCCTCACCACCGCGTTCCTGTCCCTGAGCCTGCTGCTTGGCAAGGGTTTCCAATTCACAGTGGTGCCGTTCGACCAAATCCTCGCCGAAGTGGCGTCCGGCCGCGTGGATGCCGGGCTCATCATCCATGAGGGCCAACTGACATTCGCCAACCAAGGCCTTCACCTTGTGGTGGACTTGGGCATTTGGTGGCAGAACCTCACAGGCCTGCCCCTGCCCCTGGGCGGCAATGTGGTGCGACGCGACCTTGGGAATGAGGTCATCATCCGCGTGAGCCGGCTGCTGAGGCAAAGCATTCAGTACGCGCTTGAAAACCGCCCCGCGGCCTTGGAATACGCCCTGCGCTACGGCCGCGACCTCGACACGGGTTTGGCTGACCGCTTCGTCGGCATGTATGTGAACCACTGGACCCTCGATTACGGCGAGCGGGGTCGGGCGGCGGTGCGGGAACTGCTCAGGCGCGGCGCCGCGGCGGGCATCGTGCCGGCGCTTCCCTCGGTGGATTTCGTCAACGACTCGTGAGCCATCCTGTCGAGCGCAAGGGCGCCTCGAATTCGGTTCCCTTGGCCAGCCACATGACTCCCGGCGTGGTCATCACCGTGGTGGCCAGCGCCATGATCACCAGCATCGTGAAAAGTTCGTCGGGCACCACGCCCAAGTCTTTCCCCACATTGATCACGATGAGTTCCATGAGCGCCCTGGTGTTCATGAGAACGCCGATGCACCCGGCTTCGCGCCATCCAAAGCCCGAGAAGCGCGCCGCCAGGCCGCACCCGACGAATTTTCCGGCCACGGCGCACGCCAGCACCAGGACCGTCAATCCGGCCATCTCGAGGTCGGCGACGGAGCCGATGCGGGTCCGGGTGCCCGTGTAGGCGAAGAAAATCGGCAGGAAAAACGCCGTCACGAACTGCCTCATCCGCAACTGAATGCCCGCGGCCAGTCGGTTCTCTCCGCTCAGGATGGCGCCGGCCAGGAAGGCCCCGAAAATCGCGAAGATTCCAATGAGGCTGGTAACCGCCGCGCAGGCGAACGCGAAAACTAAAACGCCCGACAGCAGCGGCAGGGAGACCTCGCCGCCATTGGCGTCGAGGCTCGCGCGCACCAGGCGCAGCGCGAGCGGACGAATCACCGCCACCATGGAAAACAGCAACGCCACCGTGAGCGCCGCCATGAGCGCGCCGGTGGTCCAGGCCTCGGCGGCCCTCCCCGCGCGAACGAAGGCCGCGATGGTGGCCAGCAGGATCCAGCCCATGGCGTCATCCATGGCGGCCGCGGAAATGGCGATGGTGGCGACGCGCGTGCGCGAGGCGCCCCACTCGACTAGCAGGCGTCCCAGAATGGGCAGGGCCGTGATCGCCATGGAAACGGCAAGGAAGAGCTGGAAGTTGCCGAACGCCGGTCCCGTCGAGGGATCATCAACCAACCGGGGATAAAGAAAGCTGGCAAGGGCGGCGCCCAAGGCCATCGGCAACGCGATGCCCGCCAGGGAAATCGCGGCGGTGGCACGGCCCGAGGGAATCAGGTGGCCGAAGTCGAATTCCAAGCCGATCACGAACAACAAAAGGATGAGGCCAAGCTGGCTGATGATCTTCACCACGACAGGCATGAGACCCCTGGGAACTCCCTCGAGTCCCGGGGGATCGAACAGGGCGGTCGACCAGGCGGGAGCGAGCCAGCCGAAAAGCGAGGGCCCCAGGAGCAGGCCGGCGACGATTTCCCCGATGACCTCGGGCTGGCCCAGGCGGCGCGCCAACCATCCCATGGCGCGCGCCGCGGCTATGATGAGGCCGACCTGAAGGATCAGCAGCAACAGGACCTTCTCGATCTCGACGCGTCCCGGTTCAAGCATGCTCGGGACTCCAAATGCTTCCCTCGGGCTCGTGCGGCGAGCCTGCGGAGCGGATGAGCCTGATCAGTTCCGAAAGATCGTCCGGGGGCATGTGGCCGAGTTGCCGTGAGTGCACCTCGGCCAGCGGAGCGGCAAGGGAGGCCAGGATGCCGGATCCCCGCGGGGTGAGCATGATCCTCACGGCCCGGCCGTCGGCGGGGTCGGGATGCCGCTCGACGAGGCCCCGCGATTCCAGCTTGTTGACAAGCCGGGTGATGTCTGGGGCCCGGGAAATGAGCCGGGAGGCCAGTTCGAGGGTTCCCATGGAACCGGGAAGCGCCGCCTTGAGCAAGCGGAGGGTGTTGTACTGCTGCGAACTCAAGCCATGGGCGGCGAACAGTTCATCCTCGATCAGCTTGAGCCTGTCGTACAGCCGCCAAAGCCGAAGGTAGGCTTCCTGCGCGGGAGAGTCGAATCGGGGAGGCCGGTTTAAATGGTCTGAGTCGCGGGAGGTCATGAAACAAGGCTAACGGAACCAGATAGTTGTTTCAACAACTTTTTTCCGCCGACACGATTCCAGACAGTTCGGCCACGAATTGGCTCCTCGGCATGACCCGCGCGCAGCCCGCCTCCCGCGCCGACCTCAGGCGCGCCGCATCCACATGCGGGCCATAGGCCACCACGCTCACTCCGGCGGGACACGCCGAGATCACCGCCCCGGCCTCGGCCACATCGAGGTCGAGGAGCACCAGGCCGACACGCCGGTCCGCCAAACGCGCCTGGAGCGCGGCGAGGTCCCGGGCCTGCCAGGCCTTCCGGCCGGCGACCTCGGCCTCGGCCCGAATCCGGCTGAAGAAAAGCAGGTCGTCACCCAATGAAACAATGTCCGTCATGGCTGCCTCCGATTCCTGTTAGGCTAATGCGTTGCCATTGCGGGGTGCCAGTCCATGCCATCGTCGGGCCCTTGGCTGCTGCTCTTGGGCGCCATCCTCGTGGAGGTGTGCGCCACCACGCTGCTCAAGCGCAGCAACGGCATGTCGCATCCGGCCTACGCCGCCCTGGCCCTGACGGCCTACCTCTTGGCCATCTGGCTGTTTTCCGTCGTCATGAGGTGGATTCCCACGGGCATCGTCTATGCCCTGTGGTCGGGCCTCGGGATCGTGCTGGTGAGCCTCGCCGCCTGGCTTTTCTTCGGGGAGGCGATCAACGCCTGGGGATTGGTCGGAATGGCGTTCATCGCGCTTGGAACCGTCATCATTCAGGTTTCGGCGCCCCGCGCCCCCATGGCCGAGAAGACGGTGGCCCCGACCCATCAGGAGATGAAGGGCTCCGACCAACCGTGAGGCTTGCGGCGCTCCCGGCTTTCACGGACATGGGCCAAGGCCAGCAGCGCCGTCCCGGCAAACGCCCAGGCGCCCGCCGTCAACTCTGGCAACGCATCCTCCATGCCTTCCGACAGGGCCGCGTCGAGGGCCTCGATCATCTTGTCGGGAGAGCGGACGGGAACCGATCCGGACAAAGCCCCGTCGGGCTTGGCGCCACCGTCGCCTGACCTGTCGCCCCGGGGTTCCTCCGGCTTGGCGCCTCCCTCCGGCGGCTTGGCCGGCGGGTTGGATTCCTCCGCGCCACCCGTGAGGCCGAGGGCGTCCATCAGCGGCTTGATCTTGCGTTCGACCGGGGCGAAAGCGCCGCGCAGCAGGCCGCCAAGCGCCATGGCGGCATCCTTGGACGAGGCCAGGGCCAGCCTGCCGCCGGCGCTGGCGCGCATGCGCGCCGGAACCGAGGAACCCAAGGCCGAGGGCGTGAGCGCCAGCGTGCTCGCGCGGCCGCCGACGAACAGGCCCGTGGAAAAAACGCCGGAAGCCGAGTCGGAAACCGCCGACCGCGTTCCTCCCATTTGGTTGAGGGTTTGCGACGCCTGCACCAGCGTGCTGTTGAAGGTGGCGGTGACCGCCGCGCCGGCATTGACCGTGGGGGACGGATCCGTGCCCCCGCTCGAGGGAGGGGGCGTTGAAACGGCCACGGCGAAAACCGTCTCGTTCAGCTTGTCGAGCCTCGGGGTGGATGTGGCGTCGAACACCACCACCACCAGGCCGCTGGCGCCATCGACCGCCGGGGCCACTCCCCCGCTCGAAAGCACCGGTTCGTAGGCCTCGGTGGCGGAATTGAAGTAAAACAGCGACACTTGTTGTCCGGAAGCAGCGAAGAACGCGAATTGCGAAAACAGTGAGCCCGTCTCGGCCTGAACGCCGGACGCCCGCAGATCGAGCCAGTTGAACGAGGCGTTGATGGCCGGCCCGATCGGCACACTGGCATCCTGGGGGTTTGTCACATAACTGGCGAGGTACAGCGTGCGCTCGGCGCCCGTAACCACTGCGGGTTGGGCAAACACCACCTGGAGGAGCGGACGGGGCTGTCCTTGCGTCTGGAGCGTCGCGGAAAGGACGGGGTTCGTGGTGTCGCCGCGCAGGAACTGTTCCTGGACGAGGTTGACAGCCTGCTTGGCCGTCACCGCCACTGAGGAACTTTCCGCCAGGCCGAACAGTGATCCTGGGCCGCTGGCGGTGTCGCGAATCAGCACATTGATGAGGTAGTTGCGGTCGAGCCCGTAGGTGTGCGTGCCGAAGACATCAAACATGCCGGGCGTGGCGGAGGCGATGACCTCCGCGTTCTCAAGGGCCGAAAACGGGATCGATCCGCCCGAGTCTCCCCAGTTGACGCGGGCGACATAGTCGGAAAGCTGGCCACCCGTCGAATCCGAGAATGTGCCCAGGAGCACGCGCTTGGGGACGCCGACGACGAACGGATTGGGAATGCCGACGGGTGGCGGAGTGAAGACGGGGTTGTACGAATTCACTGACAATGGTGAGACCGCCGACCAGGAGACCGAGCCTGTTCCCGAGCCTGGCCTTCCCACCGGGTCGGCAAGCAGCGCGGCATTGACCTTGAGCGAGTAATTCCCCGCGACGCCCGATTGGGTGGCGAAATTCTCAATCCGGTAACTCGAATACCCGGTCCGCACGACGGTGAATGGCGCGTCGAGCGGGAACTTCCTGCTGTTCCTCTCCATGGAAAGAGCCGCGGCCAGCTTGGCCGTGTCGTCGATCGGCTTGCTGAGGTGGATGTCGATTGAATCGACGGGAGTTGAGCGCGGCGAGGAAACCGGGCCGATCGAATCGACGGTGACGGGCGTCGTGTCGACCTCGTAATTCTCCATGGGAATCGTTTCCGATGGAAACGCAAGCGGATTTCCGGCGGCGTCGGCGATGCCGGATTCCCCCGCCAATTCCAGGCCGAGGATTCCCTTGCCGGAACTGGACACCTCGACCACGACCACCGAAACCGGCGTCGCCGTGAGTGGCGCTCCGTTGGGCAGCGTCACGCGGACGATGCTCGCCGCGAGTCCATCATCCGAAACCTGCGGCATGAACGCCTCGGGTACAACCCCCGTCACCGGTTCGCTGAATGAAACAAAAAATCGCTGCACCGGGTTGAAACTGGGATTTTGAGTGCCGGCGCGCGTCACGGAAATCAACGCGGGGGGCACTTCATCCGCCATCCCGAAGGTGACCGTGCCGATGTCCATGGCCTGCGAGGCGTTGCCAAGCGTGTCCTCCACCGAACCGGTGAGGGAGACAAAGTAAGTCCCCGGCAAGGGCCTCGCCCCCAGGGGAACCCCGAACACGGCAACTCCCCCCGTGAACGATTCGAGAACCGCGGGGAAGTTGGCCGTGAAACTCGTCTCGTCAGGCCCAAGGATCGAAACGGCCTCGGCATTGACGGTGGAACTGTTCACTCCCGAGGGATCGGCGAAGGTCAACGAAAAACCAATTTTCTTGGCGCCACCCGGAAGCGTGATGACGGCCGGGGCGGATTGGACCATCGCGACCGGTCCGGTGCGGTCGGATACAAACGAGATCACATTGGAAGCCTTGGATGGATTGCCCGCGGCATCCACCAAGGCACCGGCCTTGACTGAAACAAAGACTTTCCCATCCGTGATCGGGTAGAGCGTGAAGGTGTAGGTTCCGGTGGCGTCGGGACCATTGAGGGACTGAATGTCGCCGTTGGTGACGAGGAAGTCATCAGTCGACAGGTTGATGAGCCCCGATTCGCCAAAAGCGACGACCCCGTCAAACTGGGGTGCCGAACTGGCGGCGCCCGGGGCGGGTGTCAGCGAGATCACCGGGGAGGGAATGGTGCGGTCGGAGATGATGGTGAGCGCCTGGGTGGCCAATGACGGATTCCCGGCGGCATCGACCAAGGCGCCCGCCTTCAGCGCCACCGAGACCGCGCCATCGGCGATCGGAATCACCGAAAATGTGTACTTTCCGGAGGCATCCGGCCCGCTGATCGAGCCCACCGTGGCGTTGGTCAGTTGAAAATCGGAGGGAACAAGGGGGCCTAGGCCGGTTTCCCCGAACGAAGCGAAGGCGGACAACGAGGCGGCCTTCGATGGGTTGGAAGGCAACGGGGAGGCGAATCCGAGGAAACCCGAAGGTGCAACGCCGTCGATGCGCGGCCCCGGCGAAACAGGCGAAGGCACGCCTCTGGGCACTTGCCCGCCGGCGGAATCGATGATGCTGCCGTTGGTGAAATCAAGCGCCGCTGGCCCGCCCGTGGCAATGGCTTGGGAAAAATCACCGGTGCCGACGGTGTACCTGAAAACAATCGCGTTGGAGGGCTGCGATGGATTGATGGCAACGGCCTTGGCGCCCGGAATGTTCAGGTTGAGGGCGGGTGAACCGACCACGCTGACAGGCTGGGAAAAGGTCACGGTGAAATCGACCGTGGCGCCGATGCCCCGGGGACTCGACGACGGTGAAACCGAGGAACCCGTGGCCAGAACCACCTGATAAGCACCGATCGTGAATGGCGCGGACCGCGTGACACCGCGCTGGTCTGTGGGCAATTCGGGATTGGGGCCGGTAAGCAAAGGGCTGTCGGGTAACGGCGCGATGGTGAAGGCGGCCCCGCCGTTGTCAGCGAGGTTGCCGAGTTTCGCGTCTCCCGTGGCCGGCTGGAACCGGACTGGCAAACCGGATGCCGACTCGGCAAAGTTGCCGCCGCCCGTCACCGAGAATGGCTGGGCCCCGCTGATGGTGACAAAGGCAAGGTCGGTGCCGGTGGAATCGGCGAAAACCGAACCAGAGATCTGGGCGATGGGGCTCGAGCCAAACCTTCCCGACACCAGCGCGATTCCACCGACCGTTCCGCTGGCGGCGCCACCGGCAAAGGTGCTGGCGACGATGGTGATGTCAGGGTCGGATGAGCCGTTGCCACCGGTCCCCCCGGTGCTGCCACCAGTGCCGCCGGTGCCACCTATGCCGCCGGTGCCACCAGTCCCGCCTGTTCCGCCTCCGAAGGCACCATCACCGGGATTTCCCGGGCCGCCCGCCCCGCCGCCTGTTCCGCCGCCAATCAATGTGCCGCCCGAACTATTTCGAACCAGGAAAATGTGGCCACCCTCGCCCGTGCCGATCAACTGGCCCGTGGCGCCCTCAACCCTGTTGTTGAAAAAGGTGCTGTTGCGTATTTCCAACTGCGAGTTGTTGGCCGAAATCGCGCCGCCCGCGGCGCCGATGCCCGATGCGGAGTTGTCAGAAAGGGTCACCCTCTCGATAAACAGATTCGCGGAATCCGCGAGAATCGCGCCGCCGCGGCCATCCACCGCGCGGCCGCCCGAAAGGGTGAGCGAATCAAGGCCCAGGCCGGCTGCGAATCCCAGTTGGAAGATCCTGATCGATTTGCCGGCCGAGGGCCGCAGCGTCAGGCCGGGCGCATCCCTGCCGGAAATCAGCACCTCCGAACCGACAAAAAGCGCGCTTCCCGAATAAAGCGGGTCCTCATCCAATGAAATCGTGGAACCCGAAAGCGAAGGGGCGAACGAGATTTTGTCAAAACCCGAACTCTGCCCCGCCTCGATGATGGCCTCCCTGAGCGATGTCTTGTTATCGGTTGAGCTGACAACATCGAGCGCCGTGTTTACGACAATGTCGGGCTTGGCCGTCACTTGGAGGGTCTGTTCCGCGGAAAGTCCAGTCGATCCCGTGGCGCGAACACGGACTGAAAAGTTGCCGGGCGTGAAAGACACTCCAGGCTTGGCGCGCAAAAATTCACCATCGATCTGGAAAAGGTTGTTGTCCAACGCTCCCGGAACCAGTTCGTAGCCGAACTGGAAACCGGCGCCGGGATTGGCCACCGACAACCTGCCGATTTCAACGAACTGGGCGATGGACGCGGGAAACGATGAGTTGCTCAAGGCGA
>JAGWVO010000516.1 GCA_018970845.1 Planctomycetota bacterium | reverse complement strand
CATAGGCTGGACTCGCCAAAAGACGGTCGAGCAGCCTGTCCCAGGCCCCGGGCGCGGTATCCGCCAGGAACGCCCGGGTTTCCTCGGGCGTTGGCAGCAAGCCCGTCAGGTCGATATGGGCGCGCCGCAGGAGGGTGAGCTTGTCCGCTTCCGGAGACATCGGCAAGCCCCGCGCCGATAGCCCGGCAAGAACGAATCTGTCGATGGGATGGGGTTCGGCGCCGACGGGCCAAGCGGGCGCCTTCAGGGGCGCGATCGACCACGGGCGCGCCATTGCCTCATCATTGGCAGGCAACAGCAGGGCCGAAAGAAGCAGGACCATCGGGTACTCCGAAAGGGAATCTAACCCGATTCTCCCGCCCCGGGATCACCAAGGCAAGAAACAATGAGAAGGGCCAGAGCCCCTCGGCCCCGGCCCGAATGACCACTGGAACCCCCCCGGCGTCAGTTGTCGAACTGGAGTTTGGAGATGTTGATCTCGGGACCATCGTCGGCTTGGCGCCGCACTTCGCCCAGATGGGTGTAGCGCGAGGCGAGGAAACGAGGCTCCCAATCGGGTTGCTCTTCCTTCTCGCGCTGGCAGTCGATGCAAAGCGACGAGTACGGCAAGGCGTTGAGCCTCTTGGCGGAAATTTTTCCGCCGCAGCCCTCGCAGCGGCCGTAGGTTCCCTTCTTGAGGCGCAGAAGGGCCTGATCGATCTCGGTGAGTTCCTCGGAATCCCGTTCCGCGAGGGTCGAGTTGATCTCGTCGTTGTCGGAGTCGAAGGCCGCGTCGGCCTCGTCGCGGCTGCCACCTTGGCTGCCGCCCAAGCCGGTCATGTCGGAACTCAATTGGTTCAGCAATTCCTCGCGGCGGGCAAGGAGGCTGTTGTATAAACGCAACAACGCATCGCGACGGATCATGTTCCACCTCCCATTCAGGCCACCCAGGCGACCTTCAGCTCGGCAGGGGGCATCATTCGCGTCCCGTTGACCCGCCCCCCGCGACTGTCAGCCTTCCGGCGTCCCAATCTGCTGAAATCTATGCGACGAACAAGCCCGGCGGGTTCGCACGATCCTGAAATTTTTTCAGGGCGCCGAATTGGAAACGATTTTGCCGATCAAACCGATTGCGCGGCCAATTTTTTGGCTCGGGCATAGCTTTCCTGGTCATTGCAGTTCAGAAAAGACCCCAAACCCGGATCAAGGCGCCGCAATTCGGCCTCCTCGATCATGGCAGCGGGCGCCGCTTCGAGAAGATCCATCAGGCGGTACTTTCCGCGGTTGATCAACTCGCGGGCCAGGCGGCCGATGGCCGTGTCGTAAGCCCCGGGAAGCGGTTGCGCGACCCCGCCGCACAAGCCGACCGCCACGGACGCTGAACGCTCCAGCAAAACCCTAGCCAGTCCGATGCACAGGAGGGGAGAATCGCAGGGACACACCAAGGCCCTGGGCGCCATCGGTTCCAAAGCTGACAAGCCCGCCGCCAGGCCGTTCAAAGGTCCGCCGTGAGGTTGAGCGTCGCGCACCACCATCACTTCGGTTGGCAGCATCGGAAGCGACTGACCGGGCGCGGCACAAACGGCGAGGGGCGCCAGTCCGGCGCCCCCGAGAAGGTCAATCATGTGAGCAAGAAGCGGGCGTCCTTGCCAATCAAGCCAAGCTTTGTCAAAGCCCATGCGGCGGCTTTCGCCTCCACACAGCACAAGGCCGGCGGCCGTCACTGGGCGGTGAGTCCCCACATCGCAAGGGGAATGACCCGGCTAAACTGCTCGCCCTCGAATTTCGCGGGAATGATCGGCTGACCGGTCCCCTTGTTCCAAACAACGGCCCAGGACCGCATGTCGCGCTTTTCAGAATCTTGGGCGACATGTTGGGTGTTGTAATTCTTCACATAGCTTTGGATGAAGCCGATCGTTTGCAGTTCCTTGCGCAGCAGCTTGCTTCCGGCAAGGTTGCTGTCCTTGATCGCGAGGATGTTGGTGAATTCCTGGTCGCCGACAGCCGGTTTGGCGCCTTCCTTGCCCTTGGGCATCGGCTTGGGCTTGTCAGGGTCGAATCCGGGGCGGATCATCGAGAGGAATCCCTTGGCCTCCTTCTTGGCGGCGTCATCCTTTTCACCATAGAGGAACGCCATCTGCACCCTGTCCTTGCCCCGGCGCAGGGTGATGTCCTTGAGCCACGCCTGCATCGGCACAGTCTGCCCGGCAACCCTGGGGCTCAGGTTCAACCATATTCCGGCAACAATGTCCTTGCCTTCGGGCTCATAGATCTTCTTGATTCCCGTCGAGGTGACGACCTTGGGCCGGAAAGGATTGCCGCCCGGCTTGATCATCGGACCGCTTGAAATGAGTTCCACCCGCTTCCGGCTGAATTCCTGGGCCATCCAAAGGGCGCCGATCGTGGCACCTTCACCCGCGCCGATCACATAGAGGTCGGAGGAGTTGAGTTCGCCGGAGTCGTTCTTGGAATCCAGGAACGCCTTGGCCGCGGAAATGTCATTGACGAGGTAGAAGAAATACTTGGGAG
>JAGWVO010000515.1 GCA_018970845.1 Planctomycetota bacterium | reverse complement strand
CGGTGCCAGCCGTGACATCATTCTCTCCCGACACGGGAGTCGCGGGCGACCGCATCACATCGCAATCGTCGTTGACCCTTTCAGGAACGGCGGAAGCCAACGCCATCGTGACGGTGAAGAACGGTTCCACCGACCTTGGCACCACTCTCGCCAGTGCCAACGGGACCTGGTCGTTCACCACGGGAACCCTGCCTGAAGGACAGCGTTCCTTCACGGCCACGGCGACGGACGCGGCAGGCAACCAGTCGGGCGTGTCGTTGGCGTTGGTGGTGACGATCGACACGACGGCGCCCGGGTCGCCGGTGATTGGTTCGTGGAGTGACGACACGGGCGTGCCCGGTGACGGGATCACCTCGGACGCCACGATCACGCTGACGGGATCCGCTGAAACTGGAGCCAGTGTCTCGATATTTGATGACACGATCCTTTTGGGTACGGTGACGGCTGCGGCGAATGGATCTTGGTCATACACGACCCAATCGCTTGGCAACGGATCGCATCAGTTAACAGCCAAGGCGTCAGACTTGGCCGGAAACATCTCGACCGCCTCCGCGTCAATTTCGATTCTTGTCAACACCAACCCTGTGATTTTCAGCGCAAATGGCGCTAGATTCGCCGAAGGGATCCTCGGCAGCTTCCCCGTGGTCGCCTCCTCTTCCCCGGCTCCAATTTTCAGTATTTTCGGGCAAATGCCCGCCGGGTTGTCCATTAATACGGCCACAGGCGTGATATCCGGAGTTCCGGCGGCGGGTACCGGCGGCAAGACCTATCGCTTTGAGGTTGTCGCTTCCAACGGGGTGGGACCCGACGCCAGGCAGTCCTTCACGCTGTCTGTTGGTGGCGACATCAATCCGGCGGAGAGGACCGGACAATTCAGTTCATTCCAGACAGGTTCCGGACACCGTTTCCCCAACAGGTCGGCTTTTGCCGTCATCAAGGCCGATGGCACCGTTGCCGCCTGGGGTGACCCGTCCAAGGGAGGAACGGCGCCAACAGGGTTGACCGATGTGGTCGAGATCTTTTCCAGTTCCGGGGCCTTCGCCGCGCTCAAGCGAGATGGCACGGTGGTGGCGTGGGGCGATCCCCAATACGGCGGCTCGGCGCCGGGGAACCTGTCAGGTGTTCGCACCATTTATTCGGCAGGAATGGCGTTTCTGGCCCTGAAGCATGACGGCACGGTGGTTGGCTGGGGGGATGCGGCGCGGGGTGGAACGGTTCCGGCGAACCTGACGGGAATCAAGGATGTTTGTTCCAACCTTGAATCATTTGCCGTCCTGAGGAATGACGGAACCGTGGTTGCGTGGGGCCGTAACAATAGCCAGGCAATCACGCCTCCCGCCAACCTTTCCAATGTGGTTCGCCTTTATTCCACAGGCGAGGCCTATTGCGCCCTGAAGTCCGACGGCACGGTTGCGGCTTGGGGAGGATACGGAGGTTCGGCCCCGGCAAACCTCACGAATGTCGCCGAGATTGTTTCGAATTGGGCGGCCTTTGCCGCCTTGAAGGCGGACGGGTCGGTGGTTGCCTGGGGAGGAGCTTCATACGGCGGAAGCGCGCCGACGGGCCTCGCTGGAGTCGTATCGATATTCGCCTCAGGCGAATCAATGGCCGCTTTGCGAGCCGATGGAACAGTTGCGGCTTGGGGAAGCGCGACGGGTGGGGGCACCGTTCCCTCCAACCTGTCCAATGTCGTCTCCATTTCCTCAACCAACTCGGCGTTTGCCGCCATCAAGGGGGATGGCACGGCGGTGGTCTGGGGCAATGAGGCGTTTGGTGGCTCACCGCCGGCGCCATTGTCGAATGTCAAGGCCATCAGTTCCACCTGGTCGGCCTTCGCGGTTCTGAAGAATGATGGAACCGTGGTGGCTTGGGGCGACCCGGGAAATGGCGGAGCGGCGCCTGCCGGTCTGTCGAATGTTGTTGAAATCTACTCTTCATATGGGGCTTTCGCGGCTCTCAAGGCGGATGGAACAGTGGCGCCTTGGGGCAATGGGGGTCGCGGTGGCACCGGCGGTCCCGGTGTGGGCAAGGTGGTTGCCTTCAGTTCGCCACTTGAGCACGCGCCGACCTTCACGATTGTCGAGACCGGGGTATTCAACAGTCTCGGCGGCCAGTCCTTCCAGGTCGTGGCGCGGGGCACTCCTGACGCGGTGGCGCTTTCATTGTCTGGTGCATTGCCATCTGGATTGTCGTTTAATCAGGCAACAGGGGTTTTCTCCGGCCTTCCGGTCCTTGGCTCCGATGGTGTTTACGCTGTCACCGTGAACGCAACCAACGGCAGGTTCACCTCAAGCCTCTCCTACACCGTCGTGGTGGACATCACAGCCCCTGGGTCGCCGGTGATCGGTTCGTGGAGCGATGACACGGGCGTGCCCGGCGACGGGATCACCTTGGATGCCACGATCACGCTGACGGGTAGTGCCGAGTCGGGCTCGACCGTACGGATCACGGATGGTGGGAACCTCTTGGGCACGGTGACGGCGGGAGCGAATGGATCGTGGTCGTACACGA
>JAGWVO010000514.1 GCA_018970845.1 Planctomycetota bacterium | reverse complement strand
CGCCCGGGAAAACCTGGTTTCGATCGGTGGCCGGTGGCATTACGACGCCACCGGAGTTTCCCGAGAGGTGCCGGCGAGATTCGACCATTCCAATGCCGATCGCCTCGTCTACCTGACCGACAAGCCTGAAACGCCCTTTGCCGGCAACATGTCAGCCTGGCTGAGAAGGGGATTTCTCGACAGGAGTGGCAACCTTGCCGAGCGTGACATCCATATCCCGGACGCGGTGACGATCGAGGTTTCCAAGGGCCGCCTGTTGATCCGCTCAAGGAACCTGCCCAACCACCCGACAGGCGTGTTTCCCGACAGTTCGCAATGGCTCGACGGAAACCCCAACATGATTCGCGAACAGAACCACACCTGGCATATTCCGCTCGATCCAGTGCCGAATCCCACACGGATCGCCATGGATGCGACGAATTCCAACCGCGCGCTGCCGATGGGACCCATCGGGGTGGCCACGAACGGCGTCGTGTTCTTCAATCCGTTCGATCACATCGCCAATGCCGACGCCGTGTGGCGTCTCGACCGCTGCTGCGGCCACCCGGGGCCGGGACAGGAATATCACTACCACAAATATCCGGCGTGTCTCAACACGCCCTGGCTTGACGATGGCGCGGGACATTCCCCGCTGATCGGTTTCGCGTTTGATGGGTTTCCGGTTTACGGGCCCTATGAGGCGGCCGGCGCCTTGGCCAAGGATTGCGCGACCAATCCGCTGAACGCATTCAACCTTCACGACGACCCCGCCCGGGGACCGCACTACCATGTCACCCCGGGAAGGTACCCCCATATCATCGGCGGATATTGGGGGAAGGTTGAACCCCAAAGACGCGGGGGCCGGTGATCCTTCCGTTTGCTCCGGGAGACCGGGGCATCGCTCGATCCTTTCCGGTTGACAAGCCGATCATTTGCGGGGAGTGTATTAATACCCGCCTGATTGATGAATCCTTGCCCGCCCCGCCTGCCCGGTGAAGGAATCACGATGATAACGATGATGGCACCACTGATCATGGCCTTGGCGCCGGGTGTTGAACCCACCCGGGATCCGGTCGCCCGCGGCATAGACAAGGCCATTTCCGGCGCCAACGCCTCTTTCGCCATGGAAGCCAGCGGCCCCTGCGACGACTTGGCTTTCCTTCGCCGCGTCAGCCTCGACCTCATCGGGCGCACCCCCACCGTTGCCGAGGCGCGGGCGTTCGTGTCGGCGGGGGGGGCCAAGCGCGCCGACGCCGTGGAGCGATTGCTCGCCCATCCCGACTTCAATTGGTACTGGGCCCAGGTTCTCGACACATGGTGGATGGAACGAAGGCCTTCCAAGCATGTGGAGGCGCCGCTGTGGATGGCCTACCTGCGGGAGTCTCTGGAAACTGCGAAGCCTGTGGACATTCTGATTTCCGAAATTGTCTCAGCCGACGGGGTGGATCCCGCCCAGCGGGGTCGGGCCAGGTTCCTCCTGGACAGGGAAATGGAACCGGTTCTCGTGACCCGCGACATCAGCAGGCTGTTTCTGGGAGCCAACCTCCAGTGCGCCCAATGCCACGACCACCCGCGGATTGAAGGTTACAAGCAGGAACATTTCCATGGATTGATGGCTTACCTCAACAGGGCCTACCTGTTTGATGATCCCAAGCTGAAGAAAAAGGTCATCGGTGAGAAGGCCGATGGGGATGTCACCTTCCAATCGGTGTTCGACCCCAAGAAGGTCACCAAGAAGCGATCTCCCGGTCTTCCCGGGGCGACCGAAAGGTCCGATCCGATGCTCTCCAAGGAGCAACTCTATGTTTCCGCTCCTAGCAAGGAGGTGCGGGGCGTTCCCAAGTACAGTCGCAGACTGCTTTTGGGTGAAGACCTCAAGGGTGCCGGACGGGAGGCGCTTGCCCGTAATTTGGCCAACAGGCTCTGGGCCCAACTGACCGGAAAGGGACTCATCCATCCGCTCGACCAGATCCATCCGCACAATCCCGCTTCCTGCGAGATCCTGATGGAGTCGCTGACATCCTCGGTGATCAGCGCCAAGTTCGATCTCAAGGCGATGCTCAGGGGAATCACGCTGAGCGAGGCCTACCAGCGCTCATCCGTGGGCAAGCCCGGCATCAAGGGACCCGAAGAGCGTTTCCTGGCCGCAAGGCTTAGGCCGCTCTCGCCGGAGCAAATGGGATATTCCATGCTGGTGGCGACTGGTTTTGATGATGCCGAGGCGGGCGCGGCCCCCAAGGCTTTGCAGGCCAAGCGCGAAGGGGCCGGCAAGATGTTCATCAGCGCCCTGGCGCCACCTGCCGGCAATCCAGACATGTTCGAACCCAGGCTTGAGCAGTCCCTGCTGATGTCGAACCATCCGCAGGTTCAATCGCTCTTGGTCAGCCGAAAGGGCAACCTCGCTTTCCGTTTGGCGGCGGCCAAGGATACCGGGTCCGTGGCCGAGGAGTTGTACTTGGCCATGTTTTGCAGGCTTCCCGATGCCGATGAAAAAGCCGATGTCGCGAGGGCGCTCCAGGGGGGAGACAAGCCCACGGC
>JAGWVO010000039.1 GCA_018970845.1 Planctomycetota bacterium | reverse complement strand
TTTCGCTCAATAACAAGAATTTTAATAGCCCTGAATAAATCTATTACGAGCTATCGTGATAAAAAAATGACTTGCCGCAACTGTGTTTCAAGCCACCGAAGAAAATCAAGCTGGCCGTGGCATACCCGGCCTCATCAACCCTTTTCGCCCGCGGCAGTCTCCTGGTGTGAACGCCACCGAAGGCCTGTCCTGGGGAGCGTTCCTTCTCCCGCCGGCCTGTGGCCTTGGAATTGAGCCGCATCCCTTGCCCATTGGCTTCTTGAATGTTCATCACGAGGTCGAGAATTCATGGTGCGAGCATCGTCGAGATGAAAAAATCACGCACACCCATGGCACTCTCGATGGAGTCGCCTGCCGTCCCGCGAAAGCGGCGTAATCAACGGCGAGTCATGGCATCCGCCACGGCTTCGGGAGTGGCTTGGATGAATTCCGGGCCTTTCCCCAAGGCACCTTGGATGCTTGCGAACGCCTTGGCCACCGATTCAGCGGGCAAAGGTTGGCCTTGGCCATCCGTTCCTCCCGCGATGATCAACCTACGCTGATTGCCAACGATTGCCGCCACCTGCGGAATATCACCCAGCTTCGGAACCACATGCGGGATGATCGTGGCAAGGCGCTGCTTCGCATACGGTTTTTCGGAAATCCAGGAAACCATCGAGTCCACCGACGCAACCGCTGCAATCTGGTCATCCTGGGCGGCGGCCAGCAAGGCCGTGATCCCCATCGGGCCAACGCCGACCATCATGATCGGCCTTCGGTCGGGCAACTCTCGCATCACGGCATTCACGACCTGCCTGAGGTCGTATGTCCATTGGCCCGCAAGTGGGCGGCCCAACCACATCGCCCACTCCGCGCTGTTGTGGTCGGGTGCCAACCCGATTCTTTCCCCGGCCACGGCAAGGCTTCCCGTGGCTCGCAAATCCAAACCGACAAGGCCAGCGCCCTTTTTCCGCAAGGCCTCGGCCAACGAAGACTTGAGAGCCACCGCGGCCCCTTCCTCATGAAGGAGGACAACCATGGGCTGCCTGATATCACCCCGTTCCACCGTCACCGGCAAGCTGATGCCGGGTTCGGTTTCAATCACGATTTTCCTGGTGGCTCCCGCGCTTTCCTCAACCAAAATTCCCCTTCCCGCGCGGATCGGGGAATTCCCATGCAACAGCTTGGCAAGAACCGGGCCGGCTTCCTTTCTCCAAGCGTTCCAGCCTTGCGTATCCTTGGGCCATTCCCGTTCCCCAAGGCTTCTTCGCCCCTCGGCGGCCGCGTATTGCGGGAGCGTGAGCCACGAAGCCGGGCGCTCGCCAGCGGCAAAACACCTCAGGTTTTCCCGAGGTTCAGGAATGAAATCGGCATCCGGCACCGGTTCGCCCCCTCCCTGGTTGAGCAAGTGACGGCGCATGAAACCGACCATCGCCTCCCGCATCGGTTTGGAATAATCATGCCCCGACTCGAAAACATGATGTTCAACCACCCCCTCGCGACCCAGCACGCCGAAAAGGCTCCTGGCCCCCGAAAGGGAACGGGCCGCCTCGGCCGGGGAAAACTGCCGGGCATCCCTGCTGGCGCTGATCACCTTGAGCGCGCGAGGCGCCACGGCCGCCAATACGGCGTCCTCCTCGGTGAACTGCAACGCGCCCGGCACCACCTCGCACATGCAGCAAGCCGCTCCCAAATAGGCCTGGTAGTTGCCGACGGAGCACACGGGAACAACGGCCTTGAGTCGGTCATCAAGGGCGCCCGCGTACATGGTCTGGTTTCCGCCGCCGCTCGCGCCCGTCACACCGAGGCGCTGCCCGTCCACTTCGGGCCGGCTCAGGAGGTAATCAACCGCCCTGGCGTTTTCAAGAACCTGGATTCCCGCCAACGGCCTGCCGATTGGCAGCAAGGTTGCCGCTGTCATGCCGCCGTGATACTCGCCCAAGGCCTGCCCAACGGCCCTTTCGCCGGCGCCGAACGCGTCAACGGACAACGCGACGAAACCCGCGCGCGCGCTGGACACGCAGCGCGCCTGGACGACGGGGTCCTGCTTGGCGCCCGACCAGTGGCCATGAACATGGAGAACCGCCGGAAGCCTTCCGGCCTTTTTGGGGAGATACAGGTTGGCCGGCATCCTCACACCCGGCAGCGTCTGAAAGTGAACTTTCTCGATCACATAATCGGGCTTTTCAATCCTTCCCGTGACAACCGGATCGAGCGGAATTTTTCCCAGGCGCTTGATCCCCAGGGCGGATTCCAGCTTCAGCACGAACTCCTTCCTGGCGTCCGCGTGGTTTCCCGATGAATTCACCAGCGGCGATCCCGCCTCCCGCAAGCGCGCGGCCTCTGCAACCACCCACTTCAGGTAGTCTCCAGCGCCAGCGTTTGACGACTGCGCGCGGACGGTCAGGGCATGCGCCAGGGCCAACAAGGCAACCAAGATCGATCGCATGGTTCGACTCCGCAACGACTCAAAATTCGCGCTATCACGCTAACCGACCTGAACGAAAACGCCAGCATTGCCGCTCCTTGACGGCATAAGATTAAGTGTCGCTTCGAGGAGATGCTTCAGCCGAGGGGCCCAGCGATGTGGCAGGCCATTTGCGAGGGGGCGTGGGGCCCGATCGTTTTCATGGCGATGGTTTTGGCCGGAACCATCGCGTGGAAGCGATCATCCCCGCGTGACAGGAGGGCGACTGCCGCCGTGGCGGTATCGGCAACCTTGTTGGTCGCCTTGCCGGCCATCCATTGGCTTGTCGTCACCGATCGGGAATCGGTCACCATCGCCCTCAAGCGATTTGAAACCCAAGCCAACGCCCGTGACTTCAAGGCGATGCTCGAAGGGATAGACCCGGATTTTCGCTCCCATGGCGGGCTGGACAAGAAGGGCCTGCACGCCCTTCTTTCAACCCTGGAGGCGCGCCATGGGGTGCGAGCCGTTCAGGTGAAAAGGCCCGAAGTGATGGCCCCCGGTTCCGATGGAGGATATCCGTGCGAGTTCACCATGCGCCTGACGGGCGACTTTGGAGAGTTCGCCGTCGTGGTGAAGACGCACTGGAGGAAGCGAGACGGGACATGGAAAGTGGACCGGGTCGTTGTTTACCGTTTGCTCGACAGGGACCAAACACCGCTGCCTGTCTGACCCGGTTCAATTGCAATCGCACGAGTCAATCACCCTGACGGATGGTTTGGCGCAGACCTTGGGGCAACATGAAATCACAGGGGCGCATGAGCTGTGGCAAACCCATTTGCGGTGCCCGCAGCATCCCTGGGCCAAAAGGGCAATCGCCCCCACGATCATCAGCAGGACACGGGTGCGAGTCATGGCGTAACCTCCGTGACGCGGCCCGGGGAATGAAACCCCGAAGCGTCATCAGGAAACCATGACTTCAGAAATTAATCGGGGCAAACACGGATTGCCTTATCACGAAAGCTGGGGCGCCCCGAAAATCGGCGCAACCGGAACGCGGACAGGATCAAGGGCAAGTGGCCGGTGGGCAAGGCGATGGTGCGCAAACAGTCGGGCAAGGCGATGAGGCGACCATTACCGGGGTGCAAATCGGTACAGGAGCCGCCAACGCCACGGGCGTGTCGTGCCGCTTGCTGTTGCGGCAGGCGCTGAACAGCCCGTGCCGCTCGCCATTGTTGCGTGCCATCGAACCGGACTGGCAACCCGTCACCAAAACAGCCAGAAACCCAAGTATTACAGAGTTCTTCATTTGTTTTTTCTCCCCGAGGCCAGGGAACCGGTCCGGTCGCTTGTTCCCACCGGACCGGACCGGCTCCCTCGCTTCCTCGTGCCACTCCATTCACGCAAAGAACCCGCCCGCCGTTCAATTCAACTTGAGCGAAATCGGCAAAACGGGGCAGAATGATGTTGGTTTTCTGACGATCCTTCCGCGCGATCACTCCGCCACGGTTATGCCAATCTTTCCCAAGGCGCACGCCGATCATGAATAACCCTCAACCGGGGCGAACGGGTCCTCGAGGCAAAACATCCCTGGAAAGCGCCACCGGCGCGTTGCTTTCGGATGCCTTCCCCCTGCAGGGCGAGGAAACCGATTCCGGGGCGGCCTCTGGGCGGGTGCTGGCAAGGTCGATCGAATCCCCCCGGCCCATACCGGCGTTCAATCGCTCCGCGATGGACGGATTCGCCGTCATGTCCACTGACATCCGGCACGCGCCCGTCAACCTCGCGTTGATCGGAACCAGCCTGCCGGGCGCGCCGGCAAGCCAATCTGTTTCCCCGGGAAAGGCGATCAGGATCACCACCGGCGCGGCCGTTCCATCCGGTGCCGACACGGTGATTCCGATTGAGCTGTGCGATGCCTCCCAGTCATCAGTTTTGGTTCGTTCGCCCTTGCCGCCAGGCAAGCATGTGATCGTTTCAGGCGAGGATTTCCAAAAAGGCCAAACAGTGCTTCAAGCGGGACACAGGCTAAGGCCCCATGATCTTGCCGTTCTTTCGGCGATGGGTGTCGCGCGGGTGAATGTGGTCCGCCGGCCGCTCGTGTCGATTTTGGTGACGGGAAACGAACTGCTTCCGCCGTTTTCCACGCCAAAAGATGATCGGATCAGTGACGCCAACAGCCCGATGCTCCAAGCCCTGGCCAGCAGGGACGGGGCCTTGGGCAAAACTTGGCCTGGCGTTGCGGACACGGAACGGGATGTGGTTTCCGCGCTCCGGGAATGCGCCCAAAGCGATGTCATCCTGGTTTCAGGGGGCAGTTCCGTCGGGCAGGAAGACCATGTTCCCGCAGCGGTGGCCAAGCTGGGATCTCTTGAAGTGCATGGCCTGGCCCTGAGGCCGGCAAGTCCGGCCGGATTCGGCAGGTTGGCCAGCGGAACACGGGTAATTCTTCTGCCCGGCAACCCGGTTTCATGCCTTTGCGCTTATGAACTGCTCGCGGGAAAATACATCCGACTCTTGGCGGGCCTTTCATCCGATTTTCCGCATGCTTTGTTGCGCCTTCCGTTGGCATCGGATCTTGTCTCGGAAATCGGCCGAACGGATTTCGCCCGCGTCCGAATCAGCCACGGCGAGGTCGAACCGGTGGCGATCAGCGGGGCCGGCAGGCTCAGCACGGTGGTCCAAGCCGACGGGTTTGTCCTGATTCCGCCGGAGATTGGCTCGCTCAACAAGGGAGACGAGGTCGTCGTGAGGCTGTTTTGACAATGTGGGGCCACAAGGAATGGTTCCGCGAAGATGGCCTTATTTTCAGGTTCAGCCCCCTGTACCAGCCTCCCGACGAGCACTAGATTGTCAATTAGCCTGCCTCGCCGGAATTTTACCGGCCGCTCTCTAGGAGGATCGCCCGTGCAAGGAATTCGCGTGCTGGTCTTGGTTGCCAGCCTCTTTTCCCTTGGTTCCATGGCTTGCGCGGCCGATTGGTCCAACTGGCGAGGCCCGGCGCAAAACGGCGTCAGCCATGAAAAAAATCTGCCTGAAAAATGGTCGCCTGACCCCACCAAGGCTGACAACAACCTCGTCTGGCGCGCTCCCTATGGCGGCCGCACCACTCCCATCGTGCAAAACGGCCGCCTGTACATGATCGGCAGGGATGGCGAGGGCCTGACCGAGCAGGAACGCTGCCTTTGCTTCGATGCCAACACCGGAAAGCTCATCAAGGAACACCGGTTCAATGTCTTCCATACCGACATCGTTTCCGTCCGCCTCGGGTGGACCAACATGGTCGGCGACCCTGAAACGGGAAATGTCTACGCGCATGGAACCCAAGGACTCCTTTTCTGCTTCGACAAGGACCTGAATGTCGTTTGGCAGCACAGCCTCACGGAGGAATTCGGCAGGGTCAGCGGCTATGGCGGACGAGTCACCAGCCCCATCATCGACGAGGACAAGCTCATCATCGGCTTCCTCAACGCCAGTTGGGGCGACCAGGGGATCGGACGCAACCGTTTCGTCGCGATGGACAAGAAAACCGGCAAGATCATCTGGTGGGCCAGCACCGGCACCCAGCCCAAGGACACCTTCTACTCCACGCCCGTCGTCGCCGTGATCGACGGCGTGCGCACCATGGTCAGCGGCGGCGGCGATGGCGGCGTGCATGCCTTTCAGGCCCGCACCGGCACCAAGATTTGGAGCTATCCGCTAGGGCCCGGAAGCATCAACTGCTCACCGGTTGTCCAAGGAAACCTGGTTTACATCGGTCAAGGCGAGGAAAACGAGGGTGAAACCACCCAGGGGCGCGTGGTTTGCCTCGACGGTTCCAAGGTCACGGCGGGCAAGCCCGCCTTGGTCTGGAAACTCGACGGCATCAAGGCCAAGTTCGCCAGCCCCGTCCTGCACGAAGGGAAGCTTTACATGTGCGGCGACACGGGCCAGCTTTATTGCATCGACGCCGCCACCGGAAAACTGCTTTGGGATTATCTCTATGGCAAAAATACCAAGGGCAGTCCGGTCCTCGCCGACGGCAAGCTCTATCTCGCCGAGGTGAACAGCAAGTTCCACATCCTCAGGCCCACCGCGGAGGGCTGCGAAAAGGTCCACACCCAATTCTTCAAGAGCAAGGTGGCGGGCGAGGAGGTCGAAATCAACGGCAGCCCGGCGATTTCCAACGGTCGGGTCTATTTCATGACCGGGAACGACCTCTTTTGCATCGGTTCGAAGGAACCCGTTTCCAGCCCCGCGCCGGCCGTCAAGGAGGATGACGGCAAGGCCGATGCCGCTCCCGGCCGACTGCAGGTCTTCCCCGCCGACATCACGGTCTTCGCGGGCGACACCGTCGAACTCGAGGCCCGGGCCTACGATTCCAAGGGCCGGTTGATCGGGCCCGCGGATGTCGCATGGTCACTTGCGGGGCTGCGGCCCCCCGAAGGCGTTGTCCCGATGCCCGGCGCGGCGCCCGCTCCCCCTCCGCCTCCCCTGGCTGGCAAGCTTTCCGCCGAAAAGGGCGTGAAGGTGTCGCTTTCCCCCGCCATGGCGCCACCGGCCCAATTCGGCAGGGTGGTCATCAAGAGCGGGGCCCTCGAGGCCGAGTGCCGGGTCCGCGTGGTTCCGCGACTCCCCTATTCACCGAACCTGGCCAACATTCCCGAAGGACGCACCCCGGGCGGCTGGATCAATTGCCAGGGAAAATTCGCCATCGTCCAGCACGAGGGCAAGAAGGTTCTCAAGAAACTGGCTGTCAATCCCAGCCCCTTGGTTTCCCGGGCCAACGCCTACATCACCCGCCATGACGCGACCGGCTACACCATCGCCACCGACATCATGGGCACCAAGGTCCGCGACGATTTGCCCGATGTAGGATTGGTGGCCAACCGGTACACCCTGATGCTGGCAGGCAACACCCAGCAACTCCGCCTCGTGAGCTGGGACGCGCTGCCCCGCGTCGACAAGAGCATCGCTTTCCCTTGGAAACCGGGCACCTGGTACCGGATGAAACTGGAAGTCGTGGTCCGGGAGAAGGATGCCCTGATCCGGGGCAAGGTCTGGCCTCGCGACGACAAGGAACCTGAGGCCTGGACTGTGGACTTCACCGACCCGGTGCCCAACCGCGAGGGCGCCGCCGCCATCTACGGCTATGCCGCGGGCATTCTCGAAGGCCAGACCGGCTGCGAGATCTTCTACGACAACATTCGCATCACCGAGGCGGGCAAGTAACCACCTCGCCACGAATCCAACCCCCTGATTGAGGAGCACCCTTCCCATGGCAATACGCGGACAAAACCGCCAGGCCCTCGCGGCCGCCGTCACTTGTGCCGTTTTGGGCGGCACCCTGGCGGCGCTTTACCTTCCAGGACCCGCCAGGCCCCTGGCCGATGCCGCCCGCCGAGACACCGGGCGCGAATGGCCCCTTTTCGGCGGAACCGTGCAGCGCAACCTCGTGAACCTCAAGGAAACGGGACTTCCCGTCTCCTGGAACATCGAGCCAGGCAAGGAACAAAACCTCGTTTGGAGCGTCCCCCTTGGCAGCAAGGCCTACGGTGGTCCCATCATCGCCGGCGGCCGAATCTATGTCGGCACGAACAACGACTTCCCACGCGATCCGGCCGTGCCGGGCGACAAGGGCATCATGCTCTGCCTTGACGAGAAGACCGGGGAACTGATCTGGCAGGCCGTGCACGACAAACTGCCCGCCGGGCGCGTGAACGACTGGCCCCGCGAGGGAATCTGCTCATCCCCGGTGGTGGAAGGCAAGAGGATTTGGTACATCTCCAATCGCTGCGAGATCATCTGCGCCGATGCCGAGGGCTTCCGAGACGGCAAGAACGACGGCGTTGCCGACGAGGCCCTCACCGGCCCCAAGAACGCCGACATCCTCTGGCGCCTGGACATGATCAAGCAGCTCAATGTCTTCCCCCACAATCTCGCCACCTGCTCTCCCCTGATTGTCGGCGACACCCTATTCGTGATCACCAGCAACGGCGTGGATGAAGGCCACATCAACATTCCCCAGCCGGGAGCCCCGAGTTTCCTGGCAGTCAACAAGAACGACGGGAAGGTCCTTTGGTCGAGCAACCTCCCCTCGTCGAGCCTTGTCGAGGCCCGGAAGAAGAGCGGCGGTGATGTCGACATCAAGAAGCTGGTCGACCAGGGCAAGCTCCTCATGCACGGGCAATGGTCCAATCCCGTCTATGCCGAGCCCAACGGCAAGCCGGTCATCATTTTCCCCGGCGGCGACGGCTGGGTTTACGGATTCAAGCCCGACACCGGCGACCTGCTCTGGAAGTTCGACTGCAACCCCAAGAAGTCCGAATACAAGCTCGGCGGCAAGGGCACGCGGAACGACTTCGTCAGCACCCCGGTCGTCTGGGAGAACAAGCTTTACATCGGTGTCGGCCAGGACCCCGAGCATGACAAGGGAGTTGGCCACCTCTGGTGCATCGACATCACCAAGGCTCCCGCCAACGCCGACAAGGACCTCACTCCCGTCGGGGACAACTTCGACCCCAAGGCTCCCGCCAACAAGGACAGCGGCCTCATCTGGCACTATGGCGGCCTCGCGGGTGACGATTATGAAAGGAACTATTTCTTCGGCCGCACCATGAGCACCGTCGCCGTGCATGAAGGACTGCTCTACACATCCGAATACGACGGCTGGGTCCATTGCCTCGATGCGCGCACCGGCGCGAAGCTTTGGGACCATGACATGGGATCGGACACCTGGTCGAGCACCTACTGGGTCGACGGGCGCGTCTATATCGGCAACGAGGCCGGCAAGCTTCATGTGTTCGCCCACGGCAAGCAGAAAAAGCTTCTTGCCACAATCAACATGAAGGCGAAGATCAGGGCCACACCCGTGGCCTCCGGCGGACGGGTCTACATGATCACAGAAAACCCCTGCAAGCTCTTCTGCCTGGGGACCAAGTGATGCGCCCCAGCCCGCTCTTCGTCGCGGTTTTCCTGGGTGCCGCCGGGTTGGCCCGCGCCCAGGAAGCATCGTACCCCCTTCTGGGCGGAACCCCCTTTCGCAACATGACGGCGCCTTCGGCCAAGGGGCTTCCCGAAACCTGGTCCATCAAGAAGAACGCCAGGAAAAACATCCTCTGGTCAGCGGAACTGGGCACCACGACTTACGGCGCTGTCGTCGTTTCCGGTGGCCGGATCTTCATAGGAACCAACAACGAACGGCCCCGCGACCCCTCCATCTCCGGCGACAAGGGAGCCCTCTACTGCTTCAGCGCCAAGGACGGCGCGTTCCTTTGGCAGGCCTTGCATGACAAGCTGCCCGAACCCGACAAGAACGACTGGCCCAAGCAAGGCGTGGCCAGCACCCCTGTCATCGAGGGTGACCGCCTTTGGTATGTTTCCAACAGGGCCGAGGTGGTCTGCCTCGACGCGGCCGGAACGCCGGGAACGACCAAGGCCAAGGAAATCTGGAAGCTCGACATGGTCAAGGAACTGGGGGTATTTCCCTGTTACCTGGCCATGTGCAGTCCGCTGGTGCATGGCCCGCATGTTTTTGTCGTGACCGGCCACGGCGTGGACCACGAATCCCACAAGGTGCCCAATCCCAAGGCCCCGAGCTTTGTTTGCCTGGACAAGGTCAGCGGCAAAGTCGTCTGGAAGGATTCAAGCCCTGGCGAAAATATCATGGAAGGACAATGGTCGAACCCCACGCTGGCCAAGGTGGGCGGCATGGATCAGGTGGTTTTCCCGGGCGGGGACGGCTGGCTCTATTCGTTTGAACCCGCTACCGGCAAGAAGCTCTGGAAATTCGACTGCAACACCAAGAAAAGCTCCTTCAAGCCGGGCGGTCGAGGTGACAAGTCGTACATCATGGCCACTCCGGTTTTCCACGAAGGCAAGATTTACGCCTCGGTGGGCAACAATCCCGACGACGGCCCCGGCCCCGGCCACCTCTGGTGTGTCGACCCGGCGAAAGCGGGCGCGATGGGCGCCGATGGTTTCCGAGACCTGAGTCCTGTCGCTGACAATCTCGACCCCGCGGCACCCGCCAACAAGGATTCAGGGCTGGTGTGGCATCTGGGCGGGCCGGTGCTGCCCAAGCCCGCCGGTGACGGGCGGGATATCCATTTCGGGCGAACGCTGAGCACTGTGGCCGTGGCCGATGGTCTGCTTTATGCCGCCGAGATCGATGGTTATCTGCATTGCCTGGACGCCTCCACGGGAAAGAAGCATTGGGACCACGACCTCAAGGACGGAACCTGGTGCTCGCCCATGGTGGCCGACGGGAGGGTCTACATCGGCACCGACTCGGGAGACATCCTCGTCTTTCCTCATGGAAAGGTGAAGAAGGAACCCGCTAAGATTGAAATGGATCAGGCGATCAAGTCTCCGCCCACACCGATGGGCGGCCTCTTGTACCTGCACAACGGAACCACCCTGTTCGCCATCGGCACCAAGTGACGCGCAAGCGCGAGGAACCGCATCCGTGAGCACCAGCAAGCACGCTCCCATCGACTATTTCTCCCCAGCCGAATGGTTCAACCCGTCCGAAAGCCTGGAGAGCAAGGTCAAGCGGGCCAAGGAACAACTCGACAAGCATGTCCGCGACATCGTCAAGTGGCACTTCAGCCCCGAGACGGGTTGCGAGTTCTGGCTTGAAAAAGCCAAGTCCTACTCGTTCAATCCGCTAACCGATGTCAAGGGCGCCGACGACCTGCACCTTTTCGGAACTTTCGAGGATGATTGGCTTCGGGGCGGTCCCATTTCCCGCTGGGTTCCCAAGGGATTTGCCGGCAAGCCGGTTTATGTCTTCGAAACGGGCGGAACCACCGGCCTGCCCAAAAGCCGCATGGTCATTGATGACTTCCGGATCGACTACGAGATGATGTCGGAAACACTGCCCGACAAGCATTTTCCGAAGGGTTCCAACTGGCTGATGCTCGGGCCGTCCGGCCCCCGCCGACTGCGCCTGGCGATCGAGCACCTCACCCAGCACCGTGGCGGAGTGTGCTTTTGTGTCGACCTCGACCCCCGCTGGGTCGTCAAGCTCATCAAGGCGCGCAACATCGAGCAGGCCAACCTGTACAAGGAGCACTGCATCGACCAGGCGCTCACCATTCTCGCCGGTGGCCATGACATCAAGTGCATGTTCACCACTCCCAAGCTGCTCGCGTCGTTCGACGAGGCGCTCCGCGCTGGCAAATTGGAGGAGAAGTACCGGTCGCTGGGCAAGAAAGTGCCTCCGGGAGGCCTTCGCAGCATCAAGGCCGCCGGAATCCTGGGCCTCTTCACCGGGGGAACCGAATTCACTCCCCAGTTCACCCGCGAGGCCTACGAGGAAATGCTGGACAACGGCGATGTCTACATGACACCGACCTATGGAAACACCCTCATGGGACTCGCCTGCAGCAAGCCGATCGGTCCGCATGACGGCTTCAAGATCACCTACTACGCCCCCCAACCCAGGGCGATGACCGAGGTCGTCGATCCCAAGGACTATTCCCGCAAGGTTGGCTACGGTGAAACTGGTCGGGTTCTCCTGACCACCCTAACGCGTGAATTCTTCGTGCCCCGCTTCCCCGAAAGGGACGAAGGCGAGCGGGAAGCCCCCTACGAGCGTTACCCGTGGGATGGGGTGAGCGGCGTCAGGCCGTTCAGTGAACTGGCAGCCACGACCGTCGTCGGCGTTTATTGATCGACAAAGGTCTCTCCCCTTACCGCGAACCTCACGCCCAGGTGTTCCCATGATCCGGATTCCCGCCCTGCGTTTCGGCAAGGAATACACAAGCCTGGACAAGGCCCAACTTGTCCATCATGTGACCGGCGAACCCGTAGCCGAAGTCAGCCAGGTGACAGGTAGCCAAATCGCCCGCGATCTCGGCCAAATGGACAGGGCCAGGCAAATCCTGGCCGATATTCCGATGGCCGACATCCTTGGCATGTACAAGAAGGCCGCCGATTACTTTGCCAACGCCAAGCTGCCGTGCGGGGATACCGAACTCGATTTCGACGGCTATGTCCGCAACCTTTCGGCGACCACGGGTAGCCCGATGGTGTTCTGCCGCCGCAATGCCCTCAAGGTTCATTATGTGCTCGAGAACATCGAGGAAGTCATAGGAGGCCTGACCCGCGGGCTCGATCCCGAGTTCTTCGACAAGGGCTTCACCACCCGCGGCGGCAGGATGCAGGCCTTTTTCCCGACCACCAATGTTTTCGGTGCCGTGCTTCCGTCCAATTCGCCCGGGGTGCATTCCCTGTGGGTGCCGACCATCGCCTTCAAGATGCCCTTGCTGCTCAAGCCGGGAAGGGAGGAACCCTGGACACCTTTCCGGGTTCTCCAGTCGTTCATCAAGGCCGGCGTTCCGCCTCAGGTTCTTGGTTTCCTGCCTTCGGACCACTCGGGCGCCAACGATATTCTCCGCCTTTGCGGCAGAAGCATGGCCTTCGGTGACGATCGCACCATGGCACCCTACCGGAACGACCACCGGGTCGAAATCCACGGAACCGGTTATTCGAAGATCATCTTCGGCGATGACAAGGCCCCCTCATGGGACAAGTATCTTGACATGCTGGTGGAGTCGATCGCCGCCAACGGCGGTCGCGCATGCGTGAACGCCTCGGCCGTCTGGACACCGTCCCATGCGGATGCCATGGCGATGGGCATCGCCAAAAGGTTCGCCGTGATGAAACCCCGCCCATGGGATGATCCCAACTGTGAGATCAGCGCCTTCGCCAAGCCGGAGGTCGCCGAGGCGATCAACAACATGGTGGATGAGGGGTTGAAAACGCCGGGTGCCCGCGATGTCACCCTGGAAGTCAGGGGAACCCCCCGGCTCGTCAAGGAAGGCCGCATCGCCTACCTCCTTCCGACCGTCATCCGTTGCGATTCCCCTGAGCATCCACTGGCGAACAAGGAATTCCTTTTCCCCTATGCCAGCGTGATAGAATGCCCTCAAGATGATATCCTTCACCGTATCGGATACACGCTCGCGGGAACGGTGCTGAGTGATGACAAGGCCTTCGTGTCCTCGGCGATGGCCTGCTCACATGTCGAGCGCCTCAATGTTGGCCCGCTTCCGACGAACAGGTTGACCTGGGACCAGCCGCATGAAGGCAACCTCTTCACCCACCTCTACAAGCAAAGAGCCTTCAGCCAAGCCGCATTCACCGGGTCGAAATGACGGCCAGCCGATGATCCGGAGCCTCGTGAGGCCCCTGCCGCGCGTGGTGAGCGGCGCGGGTTGCCTCGGCGAACTTCCCAAGGTTCTTGCCGGCAAGCGCTCAATCTCAATCTTCACCGACTCGGGCCTGCGAAACGCCGGCCACCCCCAACGCGCCGTATCCCTGCTTGAATCCGCCGGACACCGCGTCGCCGTCTTCGACTCCACGGAGGAAAACCCCGATTCCCGCCATGTCGAGTCGGCCCGCGACTTCATCGCCTCGGTCAGGCCCGACGCCATCGTCGCCATCGGGGGTGGTAGCAGCATGGACTTGGCCAAGGCCGCCAACCTGATCCACTCCTGCGGCGGACGGGTCGGCGACTTTCACGGTTATGGCAAGGCCACCGCGCCGCTTCTGCCCATGGCGGGAATTCCCACAACCACCGGCACTGGTTCGGAAGCCCAATCCTACGCTGTCATCGTTGACAGGCAGACACACCTCAAGATGGCTTGCGGCGACCCCGGAATGCTCTTTGGAACGGTCCTGCTCGATCCGGAACTGGTCGCATCCCAGCCTCGGGGAGTGGCGGCCGTGACAGGCCTTGACGCCATATCCCACGCCTTGGAGGCCGCCGTCACCACGGCGCGCAATCCCCTGTCACTCTCCTATGCCCGTGAGGCGTGGCGACTCCTTTCGGCGAACTTCGGGAATGTCCTTTCACGCACCGGCGATGTCGCCAGCCTCGGCGCGATGCAATGGGGCGCCTTCCTGGCCGGCGCGGCAATCGAGCAGTCGATGCTTGGAGCCAGCCACGCGATGGCGAATCCCCTGACGGCCCATTATGGGTTGACCCACGGCATCGCGATCGCCCTGGTGCTTCCTTGGGTGATCAGGTTCAACGCGCGCGCCGTTTCCTCGGAGTACGGCGAATTGGCGCGCGAGGCGGGATTGGGAGACCGGGGAGCCGAGGGATTGGCGCTCAAGGTTGAGGAGTGGCGATCCGGTGCGGCGCTGCCCTCCTGCCTCGGTTCTTGCGGCGTGCGCGATGGCATCCTTGCCATCCTGGCCGAGGAAGCCTCCCAGCAGTGGACGGGACGCTTCAACCCGGCCCCGGTCACCGAATCGGATTTCTTATCCTTGTACAGATCCGCCATGTGATTCATGTGTGTGGGGGACCCCATGCGCCCGACAGCCCTGTTCCTTCTCCTCGCGACGGTGGCGTTCGCCTCGGCAGACTGGCCCCTCTTCCGGGGTGACCCGGCCCAGACGGGCATCTCCCCGACGGCCCTTTCAGGCCCGCTCAGGCGCGTGTGGCGCGTCGAGGGCCTCGAATCCGTCGAGGGATCGGTGGCCATTGGAAAAGGCAAGGTTTACGCCGCCACGGGAGACGGCTTCGCCCGTCGCTTCGACCTTGCCACGGGCAAGGAGGAATGGAAATCCAAGATAGGTCCGGCCAAGGCCCCGGTTAGCATCAGCGACGGGGTCGTCTACGCGGGCGACATGGAGGGCAAATTGCACGCGCTTGATGCCGGCACCGGAAAGGCCAAGTGGGTCTTCGACTGTGGTGCCGAGATATCGGGAGGGGCCTGCCACGCCCCCGGCGTGCTTCTCTTCGGGGCCCACGACGACACGCTGCACTGCCTCGACCCGGCGACCGGAAAGGAACGATGGAACTTCAAGACCGAGGGGCCGTACTACGGTTCAGTCGCGATGTCGGCGGGCAAGACATTCGCCGCCGGGTGCGATAGCAGGCTCCATGTCATCGACGCGGCGACCGGAAAGGAATCCGCAAGCCTCGATCTTGGAAGCCAAACGGGGGCGACCGTCGCGGTTTCCGGGGAAAACCTTTACCTCGGCACCATGGGAAGCGAGTTTCACGCCATCGCATGGAAGGAACCCAAAATCTCCTGGACCTACAGGGCGGCCAACCGCCCCAAGGAATTTTTCTCCTCCGCCGCCATCGGTTCCGAACTGGTGGTGGTGGGCAGTCGCGACAAGAGGGTGCATGCGCTCGACCGCAAGACAGGCGCGCCACGCTGGACATACCTCACCGACGATCGGGTTGACGCGTCCCCGGTAATCGCTGGCGACAAGGTCTACTGTCCGAGCCTCGATGGAAAACTGCATGTGCT
>JAGWVO010000513.1 GCA_018970845.1 Planctomycetota bacterium | reverse complement strand
TCAGGAAAGCCTGATGGATGTCAGGCCGTTTCTCGTAACGCACCCTGAGGCGCCGTTGCTGAAAAAGCCATGCAAAGACATTTTCAATAATGGAACGGGCCTTGCCCAGGCCGCTTCCATATTTGGTGTTCCGTCTCGCGATCCTGGGGATGATTCTTCTTTGCCTGAGTGGTGTTCAAATCTTGTCATCGGCATCGTTGGCCGGCTTTGGACTCTTTGTCGAGCCCCTGAATTACCAAGGCATTTCAGCCAAGGGATTCACCAAGGCGCAATGCGCCCGACTTCCAGGAAACGACGCTTGGTCGTTAATTTGGCTTGTCCTTGGTGTAAAAAAGTCCCGCTCCCAGGTCGGCACCCAATGTCCCCGGGATCAGATGGAGATAATTTTTCTTGGTTTGATCGCGGTCGATCTTGACCGGCTCATCAGTCACCGTGACTTCGGCAAATTTCAGAAAGCCGGGATCCGTCATCTTGAAGTTCAACAATGGACCTGCACCGGTCCCTGCCGGGTGCTTGTTTCCAGAAAAGAGTGATTTTGTCACATTGTATGCCGGACGATTACCGCCCTCGATTATCCAACCATAAAGGCTGTCGGCAATGACATTATTGCGGAACTCGAAATCCTCACCCGGACTCATTGTCCAGATACCGCAGCCATAAGCGCCATGGACCAGGCAATTCCGCATGCCGCATCCCGTGCTTCGGCCCCGGTCAGCGGTCCAGTAAACGACTGTCATTTTGCACCCGTAGAAAACACAGTGATCGAGCATGATGCCATGCCCGTTGGCAAGAATTGGCAGGTGATTCGGCGCCGCGTTTTCGTCGCCCAGGAAGAGGCACTGGGTAACCAGCAGGTCATCGAGATCTCGACCCTCTCTCACGATGGGGTAGTTGCGCCGGACCGCTCCAGGTTTAGGATGTTCGTGGACCGGACTTCCCAGGATTCTCAGCCCTTGAATCGTGACATGGCTGGTTTCGATTTGAATTCCGTACGACACGCCATCGAAAGGATCCGGCCGATTCATCCATGTTTTCGATAGGGGCATGGTCGAGATGAGAACCGGCATCCGGGCGGGATTCCATTCTGGATCGTTGGGGAGCGTCTCGGCGCGAATCACGAGACGAATGTCTTTCGTGTACTTTCGCAGGGGCTTGAAGACCGCCGTCTTGTCGATCGCATGAAGACCCTCGGATAGAACCACCGTGGTGGAACCCATCCCCGTGGACTTGGTCACGCGGTTGGCAGCCTCGCCAATCGTTTTTAATGGTTTTTCCTTGGTTCCGTTGCTGGTGTCGCTGCCCGTTTCAGGATTGACATACAAGGTTTCCGTTGCCTGGGGATGTTCGCCTGCGGAAGCAGGGCAACTGAAAACGAGAAAAGCGCTTATCACCCCAACGCTTCGGATCATTGTTCGACTTGTTTTCATGATTGGTACCCATTGGCATGGAAAAGATTCATGGTTCACGAATATCTCTTACTTGTCCTAAATTCTATTTTTAGGGTAGGATACTAAGCTTTTTGATGGTGTTGACGATGGCAATTCTCATTTGCGAATTGATCTGCAAAGGCAGCATGAAGATTGTCCCGGATGGGTAAATGGAATTCCTCATAACCTTGTCAAACGGTTCCATCGGATCATGACATGATACAGCCAAATGTCAGGCAAGCCTGATGGATTCAGTCTGCTTGGCGCAACGAACCCTGAGGCGCCGTTTCTGGAACATCCCGGCGAAACTTTCTCGATCATGGACTGATGCCTTCACGGGACGATTTCCGTGAATGCGTCGATGAGGTTGACCAATGATCCGGAAATCAACAAACAGATCGGGGCCCAACTGAAACCCGCGTTGAAAAAATCCCCCGACCTTGAGCACCGCATAGCCGAGGCGTTTTGGGCCGTTCTCTCCCGTCCGGTCCGCGAGGAGGAATGGGATTTGTTCAGGGCTTGCCTTGAGGGCCGCAACCATCGGCCCGATGCCGGTTTGCAGCAGATGGTTTGGGTGTTGCCCAACAGCCCGGAATTCCGGTTCAGACATTGATTTTGACAAGGCCGTGTCGATCATGCCTTCGCGCGCACGGCCTGCCGGCAACGCGCATCAATCCTGTTCGTGGGCTCCCGAATTCCAGTTCTTGAAGGGCATGATAGAGTGTTGAGTCGATGTTCCCACGAATGGTTCCGCGTTTTTCACATGACCAACCGTTGCACCGGGGGGTGATCGCATGAAGCTGACGCGCCGCAGGGTCCTGAGAGCCAACGGGGCCGTCCTTACGCTTCCCCTGTTCCACTCGCTGGCCCGTTCCGCGCCAGACAAGTTGCCGGCCAAGCCAAGCCAGAAACTGGCCATCCTCTACATTCCCAACGGGATCGTGCGCCGCTGCTTCTTCCCTGGTGAAGAGAATGCCGAACTTCCCGGGTTCATCGGCAATTTTGACGCCGACAAAACCAAGAACCAGCGCCGGTTCAAGCAGGATCCGGGAATCTATCCGCTGCAGTTGAGCCAAACGATGCGGCCACTGGCGGACC
>JAGWVO010000512.1 GCA_018970845.1 Planctomycetota bacterium | reverse complement strand
AGGGCGATTCGGTCTCGGCTTCCTTCAAGATATCGCCCGCCGCGCTCCAATCCGGAATCGGGGTATCCGCCGTCCTGGGCGGACTGATGCTTCCCGCGATCCAGAGCACGCGCGAGGCCGCCCGAAGAATGCAAAGCGCCAACAACCTCAAGCAGATCGGCATCGCCCTGCATTCCTATCACGCTGCGTATGGAGAATTTCCCCCCGCCGTGGTGCGCGACAAGGATGGCAAGCCGCTTTACAGTTGGCGGGTGCTGATCCTCCCCTATATCGAGCAGGAGAACATTTTCAGGAAATGGAAGAAGGACGAACCCTGGGATAGCCCCAACAACAAGCCGCTTTCCGACTTGGTTCTCAAGGTGTATTCCGCCCCGGGCGCTCCCGATGAAAACACCAACCGAACCCACTACCGCGTCTTCACGGGCAAGGGAGCGGGATTCGAGGAAAACAAGGCCAGGCCGGGAAAAGGATGGAGGTTCGCCGACTTCACCGACGGATCGAGCAACACCATCGCGGTGGTGGAAGCCACCGAGAGCGTTCCCTGGGCCAAGCCGGATGAGTTGGAGTTTGTTCCGGGCCAACCTTTGCCCGCCATGGGCTTGCCTGGCGGCGATGGCTTCAACGCGCTCCTCTTTGATGGTTCATACAGGCATCTCCAGAAGACCATCAACAGGGGAACCCTTCAGGCCATGATCACCAGGAACGGCGGCGAGGTCATACCTTTCGATCCTTGACTCCATGGCGGCGATATCATGCCCTGATGCGACTACTGGACCTGACAACCCCCGACCTCACGCGAAACCTCGCGATTGACGAGGCCCTGCTGCTGGAGCGCGAATCTCGACCGCAATTAGGGGAAATTCTCCGTTTTTGGGAATATCCCCGGCATGCTGTGGTGCTTGGTTCCGGCGGCATCATCCGCGACGATGTCGACATTGAAGCCTGCCAGCGCGACAGCGTTCCCGTGGCCAGGCGTTCCAGCGGAGGCGGCACGGTGCTGCTCGGGCCCGGATGCCTCCTCTACAGCCTTGTGCTCGACATGGACGCCAACGCGGCCTTGTCCGGCATCAGCACCTCCTATGAGTTCATCATGGGAGCCATGGCGCGGGCGGTCGCTCCGAACGCGTTCATGGAAGGTTCCAGCGACCTCGCCATCGACGGCCTCAAATTCTCCGGCAACGCCCAGCAGCGGAAGCGGCGGTTCCTGTTGCACCACGGAACCATGCTCGTGGATTTCAACCTTGCCCTTGTGCCCCGGTACCTCAAGGCGCCCCCCCGGCAACCTGAATACCGGGGTGGGCGGGGGCATCAGGACTTCATCCGAAACCTGGGCGGCACAATGGAAGAACTCCGCCAGCGGATCATCAGGACCTGGTCGGCCACGGATCCCGGGGAGGCGCCGGAACCCGAGGCCGTGGAGCGGTGCCTGCGAGAGAGATTCCACCAACCGGGGTGGGTTTCAAGGCGATGACGGAACGAACTCAGCCCGACTGGCCAGATGTCAGGATTCGCCCCAGCGCCTTGACGGCGGCATCGAGGGACTGCGCGGCCATCTGGTGGTTGGTATGGTCGGAAATCTCGCGAAAACGCGCCAGATACAGGTCGCGCGCCGCCTCCAGCTTCGGAAACTTGCCGCGAAGCTTGTGAAGGGCCCGCGCGTAGTCGCCGGCCTCCATCGAGGGTTCAGCGGCGCGTATGGCGTCGAACAAGGCCCGGGGCACTTCGAGCACATCATCGTGGTCCTGCACCTCCTCGGCATGCTTGAGGAAGGTGCGGATCATCCACAGGTGGGCCAACTGCGGGGCCGCCTGATCAAGTATCGCCTTGGCCTGGGCGGATTCCCCCGTCATTTGGCCGGCCCCGCCGGCTTGGCCGGTGCCGCCTCGCTTTGCTCCTTGGCAAACAGCACCAGGAAGGCGCCGGCACCCACGGAGATGATGCCAAGCCAAAGGAGCGGGTCGGGAGTGGTCTCAAGTCCGAAATGGAGGAAATCGCCCCCCTTCTGCGGGTGCCACAAAAGGCTAACAACCGTGTTGATGACAGGGGCCACGCCGAAGATCAGGGGCGCGATGTAAATCCGGAAGGAGGCCGGAGGAAGACCCGAGGCCTTGGCGGCGTCCACGGCCGACTTCGAGGCGAAGATCACGCAAATCGCGCCGACGGCACCGGCGACACCGGCAAGTCCTGAAAACACGAGGCCGCTGACCGTGATGTTCTGCGGCCAGTTGAATGTTCCGCTGGACATGAGCGCCGACGGAACCAAAACCGCGAGCAGGAAGTACGCCAATCCAACGCACAGGATGGACATCAGGCGGCCGCCGAGTTCACCAGGTTTTCCGGTCAATTCCTGACCGCCGTAAAACACAATCGGCACATAGGTTCCCCAGGCGAGACCGGCCACCAGAACAAATACGAGCCATTCGTAGTGAGCCTCATGGTGTTCGGCATGTTCGGCCGGAGTGTCGGCCGCCTTGACCATGGCGGCGGGCTTGGCGACACCCTTGGATGCGGCCTCGGCCCTTTCCTTGGAA
>JAGWVO010000511.1 GCA_018970845.1 Planctomycetota bacterium | reverse complement strand
TCGCCATGAAACGAAATCTTTTTATCCTGCTCATGACATTGCTGACGACATCCGCCCTGATGGGCCAGCGCGATCTCATCATGTCGCGTTTCAAACAACTGGACACGAATGGGGACGGAAAGCTTTCCGGGGAGGAACTCAAGGCCGCGCCGCAGGTGATGAACCGCCTTAAGGGGGCCGACAGGAATTCCGACGGGTTCCTCACCCTTGATGAAATCCTGAAACATCTCGCATCCCCTGCGCTGACGCCGAAAATCGGAAGTGAATCCCAACCCGCCGCTCCCATCCGCGAGGCTCCCAAGGTTCTGGCACCCAACAGCGCGGGCATCGGCAGGATGATGCCGGACATCCGGTTGAAATCACTCCATGGGGAAGAACTCACCTTGCGAAACCTGCTTGGCAAGAACGGTCTTGTCATCTCGTTCACCAACACGAGTTGTCCGATATGCAAGAAGTATGGCCCGACCCTCGCGAGGTTGGAGGAGACCTTGTCGGTGAAGGGGGTGGCGATGATGTTCGTCAACCCGACAGCCAACGAGAAAGCCGAAGACATGAAGGCGTTCGTGAAGTCACACGGCTTGAAGTCACCGTACATCCACGACCCTGACGGCAGCATAGCCAAGATGATTGGAGCGGCCAGCACAGCGGAAGTTTTCCTGCTCGACAGGCAGCGGACGCTTGTTTACCGCGGCGCGATCGACGACCAGTACGGCCTCGGCTACTCCCATGACGCCCCAAGGCGGGCTTATCTGCTCGACGCCGCCACGGCCCTGTTGATGGACCGGACCGCGGATCCCGCGGCCACCACCGCCCCCGGTTGCGACCTTGACTTGCTGAACGCGAAGGCGGCCCAAGTCGGCGTCACCTACCACAACCGCATCTCGCGGATCATTCAGGCCAACTGCATCGAATGCCACCGCGGCGGCGGTGTTGGGCCGTTCAGCCTCGAAAAATATGAGGATGTGGTCGCGCACGCGGGGATGATCCGCAAGGTGGTCGAAAAAGGCACCATGCCGCCTTGGTTCGCGGCGACAAATTCCGTCTCAGAAGGGAAGCCGAGCCACTGGGCCAACGACCGCAGCATGCCGGCCACGGACAAGGCCGACCTTTTCGCCTGGCTCAAAAGCGACCGGCCGAAGGGTGATCCGGCCGACGCCCCTCTCCCCCGCGCCTATGCCGATGGCTGGCTCATTGGGAAGCCCGATGCCGTGTTCGAGTTCCCGACGGCCGTCGCGGTCAAGGCGAATGGCACCATGGCTTACCAGACCGTTTGGGTGGAGACGATGCTGCCCGAGGACAAGTGGGTGAAGGCGGTGGAAGTTCGACCATCCGCCCGCGCCGTTGTCCATCATGTGCTGGTGTTTGTCGTGCCGCCCGGAGGCAATGAGGATGAAGGCCGGGATTCAGCCTCCGATGAAAGACGGGGATTTTTTGCGATTTATGTGCCGGGGCAGAGCGTGCTGAGTTACCCGGAAGGTTTTGCCAAAAGGCTGCCGAAGGGCTCCCGGCTTCGCTTCCAGATGCACTACACGCCGAACGGCATGGCGACCGAGGACAAAACCCGCATCGGGCTCGTTTTTTCTTCAAAAACGCCCGAATTCGAGGTGAAGGTCGCGGGAATCGTGAATCCCCGGCTGAGTATTCCGCCGGGCGCCGAAAACCATGCCGTCGAGGCATCCCTCCGAGTCCCGGCCCACGCGACGGCACTCGGGTTTCTCCCCCACATGCACCTGCGTGGCAAGTCGTTCCGTTACGAGATCACCCCTCCCGGCGGCAAAAGCGAAACGGCGCTCGACATCCCGCGCTACGACTTTAATTGGCAGCTTTATTATCGCCTTGCCGAACCGAAACTCCTCGCCCCGGGAACCGTGGTGAAAGCCACAGGTTGGTACGACAACAGTCCGGGCAATCCGGCCAACCCCGACCCGAAAAAAACTGTCCGATGGGGCCCGCAGACAACCGACGAGATGATGTTGGGCTACATCGAATATTTCATTCCCGTTCCCGGTACCAAATGATTTCGACGCGACGCGGGCCAGCCTCGCGTGCCGGATTGCAAGTCCGACAGATCCAGCCCGGAGTTGCGGGTTCTCCAGATGAACACTAGTCTTCTTCCAACGGGTTGACCCGCCTCGCCAATTCGGAAATCAAAACGCTTGAGGATTTTAACGGATGCGCCACCTGATCTTGTTGGCCGCGCTGGCAATGGGCCCGATGCCCTTCGACGCGGTCGCTGATGAAACCGCCGACGCGAGAACTTACTGGGCCTACGAAGGCGGTTGGTTCGCCAAGGCCAACGATGGCTCATGGTATGAGATGAACGAACAAACATTCAGGAAGCTGGGCAAGGCGTCCTACTTCAAGGAAATTCGCAGGACCAAGGATTACGTGGAACTTCGTGACGACGGCCGTAAGGTGATCGTGCGGCTTTCGGCTGAAAGCTCGGAGGTGCATCTGTTCGACAAGCCTGGCGTCAGATGGGAGGCGCTGTACAAGGGACGCTGGAAGGCTCCCGCCCCATTGGAATAACCGCG
>JAGWVO010000038.1 GCA_018970845.1 Planctomycetota bacterium | reverse complement strand
AAGAAAACAATGCAGCAAGCACGCTGGCCTCTTTCAACCACCGATATCCCATCGTGCTGACCCGCCAGTTGCAGAAAGCGAAGGATTGGCTGAAAAGCAAGGCACGAGGCACCGAACGCTACGGCATAGTGGTTTCGTCGGAAGCCCAACGACTCAAACCCCATGCGATTGATGTAAAATCACCAATGGACCCCGTCCACTGGTTCTTGGACGATAAAACCGATGTCAGGTCATCCTATTATTTGGAGGATGTGGCGACCGAGTTCCAGGTACAAGGACTCGAGCTTGATTGGGCCTGTGTCACTTGGGATGCCGATTTTCGGTATTCAAACCAAGGTTGGGAGCATTGGTCATTCACCGGCGACAGGTGGAACCATATTCGCAAGGCAGAACGCAAACTGTATCAGAAAAACGCTTACCGTGTTTTGCTAACGCGGGCCCGTCAAGGCATGGTTATCGTTGTTCCAGAAGGCGATCATTCCGATCCCACCAGAAATGCCGCCTTTTATGACTCCACTTTTAATTATCTCAGACGAATCGGCATCAACCTGATTTGATCAAACACTTAGGTTATTTTGATATGGCTTGTGGACAAAAGCTCATTTTGATAGCCGAAAAAATAATGTATATTGAGGAACAAAAAGAGCCCCGAACGAAGCCGAAGGCGGAGTGAGTGGGGCGTATCGAAATTCACCCGCTCACTCCGGTCCTTCGCACCTCCGTTCGGACACCATTCGATTTGATAAGTCTGCAATGCTTGTTTTTTGAGCGTTTTCAATCCAATTAATTCACTTAGAGCCGGACGAAGCCGTCTCATCGGGCTCACGCCCGACGCTCGCCAACATCTTTCTTACACCTGAGACCCGCGTTAGCCCCGGTTGTCAATTCCCCGCGCGCCTGACAACCTCGCCGAACGGCGCGATCAGGGGACTGCCCTTGGGCGCGAAGGTCAGGCCGTCCTGCCCGGCCCGCAGCGCCTCGCCCTTGTTCCCCTCCGCCAGCGCCTGCTCCGCCGCCTGCAGCAGCCACCGCAGCCTCGCCTGCTGCTCGGTCGGCGTCGCCTGCCGGGCCAACGCGTCGCGCAGCACCGGCAAGGCCACGGTCCACTTTCCCTGCTCCAGGGCCACGGGAACCAGCATGTCCTGAAGCGGCACCATGTCGGCCCGCGCCTCAGGAACCCTTTGCCACCGAGCCGTCACCTCCGAGAGCATCTGCAACTGCCTGGCGCCCTGCCGGTTCTCACCCAGCGTCTTGTTCCACTCCACCAGCAGGGGCAACTGCCTCATCCTGGCGATGATGTCGATCATGCCCAGCCAGGCCTTCTCCTGCACGCGCACATCCTCGCCAGCCTGGCACGCCCGCCACATGACGGGCAGCAGCGCCGCCTGGCCGCATTCCCCCAGGGCCGAGGCCGCGCGGGCCCGCACCGTCGGGTCGGGATCCTTGAGCAGGGTCACCTCGAGTCGGGCCAGCACCCGCGTCTGGTCAACCGCCCCCAGGGGCGCCGAACCCGACGCGGCCATGTTGCCGATCGCGCCCACGAGGCTGAAGCGCACGGCGCCCGACGGATCGTCGAGCCCCCTGAGGATCTTGTCGAGAGCCGGCGGTTGCGCCACGCGTTCAAGCGCCTGGGCCGCCGCCTTGCGCACCGATTCTCCCGGATGCCCCAGGAGCCCCGTCAGCACCGGGCCGGCCTCGGGCACGCCAAGGTTGCCAAGGTCCTCCGCGGCCTCCACCACGACATCGATCACCGGATCCTCCAGCAGCTTGCCCAGGGCCGCCAGCACCAGGGCCGTCCTGCGGGCCGCCTCGGGAGATGGCTGCCTGGCCTGAAGCGCCAGGGCCCGGGCCGCCACGGCGCGGATGGCCGGGGATGGCGAGGCCGCCATCGTCAGCAGCCTGTCGAACGCGCTGGTTTCCTGCACCCGGCCCAGGGCGAGCACCGCGGCGCGCTGCACCTCGGGAGAGGGATCAGCCGTCAGCCGCACAAGCAAAGGCCCCATCGACTTCTGCACGGCCGGGTCGGTGGAGGCCAGCATCTCCTGGGCCCAGCCGACGGCCAACAACCTCACCGCGTGGTCTTCCTGCTCCATGAGCGAGGGGATGTAGACAAGCCTTTCGGCGCCTCCCAGGCGGGCATAAAGCTGCTGGTGCAGGCGCACGGTCTGTCCGCGCGCCGATTCCAGTTCGCTTTCAAGCCGGGCCACCCGGCTGTTCTGGAACGCCAGGCGAATCTCGAGCCAGCGTTCCGCCGGCATGTCACGGTGCCTTTCCCACCAGGCCCGCCACTTGGCGATGTCGGGGCCGTAACGCCAACCCGAAAGATCGGCCAAGGCATCGGCGGCGGCCAGGCGAAGCGCCTCGTCGCCCGACTCGAGCGTGGCCAGGAGCGGTTCCGCCGCGACGCGCCGGCCGCTGTGTCCCAAAGTGCCTACCGCCGCCACACGGGCACGGGCATCAGCGCGAGGATCGTCGATCACCAGCTTGAGGCGCGCCGCAAGCCGGGCGTCCAAGAGGGCCGAAAGGGCCTCGGCGGCGCCAGACCTCTCCGCCCCGCGCGCGCGGGAGAGCGCGCGCGTCAATTCCTCGCCGTAGCGGGCATCACGGGTCAGCCTGATCGCCGAGACCAGCGCCAGGAACATCTCCGGATCCTCCGACTGCTCAAGCCCCTGGCGGATCACCGCGTCGGCCTCGGCGGAAGGATGCTGAAGCAGGGCCAAAGCCGCCTGGGCCTGAAGCCTCGGCTGGGCCTTGTCGCGGAGCATCTCGCGCAACCGCGCCGGATCGCTGGGCCATTCGGAGGCCGGTGGAGCGGCCTGGCCAAGGGCCATGAGCAGCATCGGAATGATCGCCGGCATGGCCTGGACTCCTGGCCTGTCATGGTCCCGGGCCCCGCGGCATACCTTTGCCGTGGCGCCGAATCAACCTGGCCTCGCTTCCATCGGGGCGCGCAAGGCATACTCGCCGGCCATTGTTTGGGAGTGCCCCATGCCTGTGCCGGATTCCAGCGCCCGCCAGCCGCGCCCCTGGTTCGCCGAGTTGGCGGCGGTCGCGACGCTCTGGGCCCTGGTTTCGCTGCCGCACCTGGGCGGCGCCAGCCTCTGGGACATCGACGAGGGCAACAACACCGAGGCGTCCCGCGAGATGCGCGCCGCCGACAACTGGGTTGTCCCGACATTCAACTTCGACCTGCGGGTCGACAAGCCCGCCCTCATCAACTGGTTGCAAATCCTCGCCGGAATGGCCTTCGGCGAGGGTGAATTCGCCGCCCGCCTGCCGTCGGCCGGCGCGGCGCTCGTCACGATGCTGGCCACCTGGATGATCGGCCGAGCCTGGCTGGGAGGCGCGGGCGGCCTGCTGGCCGCGTGCGCGCTGGGCACCAGCCCGATGTTCATCGCCGCGGCGCGCTTCGCCAACCCCGACAGCATGCTCACGGCCCTGGTCACCTCCACCATCGCCAGCCACGCCCTGGGCGGCCGGCATGGAACCTGGATGCTTCCCGCGGCGGTGTTTTCCGGCTTGGCCATGCTGGCCAAGGGCCCCATCGGGCTGGCGTTGCCCGGGGCCATCATCGTCGCGCACCTGGCGTGGGAAGGTCGGCTGAGGTCGCTGGCCAACCGCTGGGTGGGCGCCGCCGTCGCCTTGTGGCTGGCCGTGGCGGCACCGTGGTATCTGTGGGTGGGCGCGGAAACCAAGTACGCCTGGCTCAGGGGTTTCTTCCTCGAGCACAATGTCGGCAGGTTCACCTCGACGATGGAGGGGCATGGAGGCGGCCCGTGGTACTACATCCCGGTGCTATTGGCCGGGATGTTCCCCTGGACCTTCTTCCTGGTGCCGGCCGCCGGCTTGGCGTGGCGTGGCGCGACCTCGGCGCGTCCCGACCTGACGCGCCTGCTCGCCTGCTGGCTCGTCATTCCCGTGGCGGTTTTCTCGCTCAGCTCGACAAAACTTCCGAACTATGTGCTTCCCTGCTACCCCGCCGCGGCGCTCCTGTTGGCCGGCGGCCTCATGGCATGGGCGCGGGGCGAGTCGCGCGTTGGCGGCCGATGGATGGCGACGGGGTTCGCGGGCATGGCGGTGGCGGGCGTGGCCGTTGGCCTCGCGTTCCTCGTGGCGGGCGGCATGGCGGGTTCCATCGGCAAGTTCAGGCCGTTTCCCGGAATCGAGCGATGGGCCTGGGTCGGCCTGGCGCCCGTCGCCGCGGCTCTCATGGCCTTTTGGATCATGGGACAATCGCGCAAGGGCGCGCTCGCGGCCATCGCGGTCGGGGCGACCCTGTTTTCCGTTTCGCTGGGAGCCTGGAACGGCCGCACATTCAACCGGTACAAGGCGCCCGAGGCGCTGGCGCGGGCGCTGCCCGCCCATCACCTCAGGCATGAGATGCGCCTGGCCGCCCACGACTGGTTCCAGCCGAGCCTGGTTTTCTATGCCCGCCGCAGGGTGCAGCGCCTGGGCAAGGATTCCGAGGCCGTGCTGTTTCTCTCCCAGCCTTTGCCCGCCTGCCTGGCGGTCTCTTCGGCGGCTTGGGAACGGCTCAAGGGTTCCTTGCCGGAAACCCGCGAACTGGCGCGCCGCTACGACATGTACCGGCGCACCGAGGTGGTGCTGGTGGCAAACCGGGCGGCCGGCCGCCTGGATCAGCCTCCGGCGAACGCCGAGGCCGGCACCTTGACGACCAGTTCCGCTCCCGAATCGCCGGCAGGCGTCTCGAACTCCTTGGCGGCGCGGTAGTCGGCCCGGGCCGGTTCCATCGTCTCCGGGTCGCGGTCGAACCGCTCGATGCGCCAATCGGGCACTCGCGCCACCGCCACGACCCGGCCTTGGGGAACACCCTCGAAGCGGAACCTACCCTTCTCATCGGTCCAGGTGACGAAGGCGTCGTCGGTCACCAGCAGGTGGGCGCGAGCCCAAAACTGGCCCGCCGCGCTCGACAATTCCACCCACCCGGCCTTTTCGCACTTCCGCGTGGAAGGCATGTCGCGCGTTGGCAAAGGCACCGCCCACGCGGAGGCGCCGCGGGCGCGGATCACCTGAAGCCTTTCCTGTCGGGAAACAAACTCCACCGCCTCGCCCGGTCGCGCAGCGCCCATGGGCAGGGCCCGCCCGGCTTGCAGCAGCACGATCTGGCCGTCGCGGGCCTCCACCCGAATCGGGCCCAGGGGCGCGGTCCCGCCATTCCCCGCCCCCGCGAGCCTCACGAGCACGCCGCCCATCCCCAACCCCGCGGGGTTGATGCGCGGGGCCATCGGGTTGGGCCAGTCGCGGAGCGTCCGGTCGCGGTTTTCCACAAGCGGGCTTAGCATCGCCCTGAACGGGGGCACGCGGGGAATGTCGCCATCCCAGACAACCCTGCCGGAAACCGTCCGCCCGGCGCCCGTCGCGGACGAACCGGCGGCCAGCATCGTTGCGGCCAGCAGGCGACGGCGGGTAAGCTGTTGCATCATCCTGCCCCCGGGGAGAACCAAACCATGACGACGACCGCGCCGGCCAGGTGGCTGGTGAAGCACCTCGACGAGGCGCCAACGGTGCCTTGCCCGTGCGGCACATCCACGCGGCCGATCACCGCTGAAGACGGCCTCGGCCTCAACCTGCATGTCACCAGCATCACCGACTCCCGCCGCCACTACCACAAGATCTGCAACGAGGTTTACACCATCCTCGAGGGCACCGGCCAGATCGAACTCGACGGGACCTGGGTTCCGGTGCGTCCCGGCAGCGTCATCGCCATCCCCGCGATGGTGCGCCACCGCTTGCGCAGCGAGGCCGGCGTCAAGGTGCTTCTCGTGGGGTCCCCGCCATACCGCGAGGACGACGAATACTTCGACTGAGGTGCCCGACATATGGCCGATGCCCGCAAGGTGCTCACCCTGGTGCGCCACGCCGCCACCCTTTTGCGCGCCACGCCGGGACGCCAGGGGCGCCTGGTGCGACTGCCCGAAACCGCCAAGGAACTGATGATCGCCGGTGACATGCACGGCCATGTCGAGAATTTCCGCGAGGTCCATCGCCGTGCCGACCTCGGCAACAACCCCGCGCGGCACCTGCTGCTTCAGGAGGTGGTGCACGGGTCGCGCCAGTATCCCGGAGGGGGGGACCGCAGCCACCAGTTGCTCGACCTCGCCGCCGCCATGGCGTGCCAGTACCCCGGCCGCGTCCACTTCCTGCCCGGCAACCATGAATACGCCCAAAGGCACGGCCGCAGGGTGGAACGCGACGGCCTCGACTGCAACGAACTGTTCAAAAGGGGAGTCACCGAGGCGTTCGGCGCCGACGCGCCCCAGGTGCTGGCCGCCTACGACGCCCTCATCGATGCCGCCCCCCTGGCCCTGGTCACGCCCAATCGCCTGTTCGCCAGCCACACGATCATCCCTCCCGGCAAGCTCGGTTCGTTCTCGCTCTCCCACCTGCTGGGCGAACCCGACGCCGAGGCGATCCGGGTGGGCGGATGGGCGTATTGCCTCATGTGGAGCCGCGATGTCTCGGAAGTTGCCGCCGCCGAATTCGCGTCCCGCGTCGAGGCCGACTGGCTGGTCACCGGCCACATCGTCTGCGAGGCGGGCCACGCCTGGGCCAATTCCCGCCAGCTCATCCTCGACACCCATGCCAGCCCCGCCGCCTGCCTGCTTGTTCCGCTCGACCGTCCGCTCTCGCGCGAAGGGATCCAAGCGGGAATCCAGACATGGTAGATGGCAAGGCCCTGGTGTTCCGGTCTCCCAGGCGGGGCCCCGACCGGGTCGACACGATCGAACTGGCCGGCAGGCGATTCTCGATCACCCGCCCCGGAGATCCAAACCTGCTCCTCGACGACCCGTATGTCGCGAACGCCTTCAGCCGCGACGAGTTCATGCCCTACTGGGCCGACCTTTGGCCGGCCTCGCGGATGCTGGCCGAGGAACTCCTGCTCCATCCGCGCCCCGAGGGAACCCGGACGCTGGAACTTGGCTGCGGACTGGGCCTCGCGGGAATCGCGGGCGCCTGCGCGGGCCTCGATGTCACGCTGACCGACTACGACGAGACCGCGCTTGAGTACGCCGCCGCCAACGCCCGCGCCAACGGCCCGCCCGGCTCCCGGTGGCGTTGCCTGCCCGTCGACTGGCGGCATCCGCCGGCGCTCGAGCCGTTTCCTCTCATCATCGCCGCCGATGTGGTCTATGAGGAACGCCTGGTGGCGCCGCTTTTGGGAGTCATCGGGGCGCTGTTGGATCCCGCGGGAACCTGCATCATCAGCGATCCCAACCGCGCCGGGGGCGAGCGGCTGGCGAAGGCGCTCGCGGGTTCGGGGTTCGCGCACGCGAGGCGAGCCGTCTCCACGGCGGGCGACGACGGCGCGGCGGTTTCCGGCACCCTGCACCTGATCACAAAAATCACCTGAAGCCGGGCCCTCAGACCGCGCTCCGGCTCCGGTTCACCGCCCGCGCCCTCTCAAGCTCGGCCCGCACCATCCCGGTCATCCTCTCCACCGCGTCCTGCCGGGGCATGGCCGCCAGCACCGCGCCCGGCAACGGCCGTCCCACCGACACGCACAGGGCGCCTTTGCGCGGCGGCAGGAACATCGGTGAGAATGTCGGCAGCTTGCTGCCCATCGACAGCGCCTCGTGGGCCCCCGAGACTCCCACCGGCAGCACCATCGCCTCGGGGCACTTCTTCAATATCAGGTGCACGCCCGGCATGAACGGCCCCATCTCGCCCGAGGGACTGCGCGTGCCCTCGGGAAACACCAGGAGCGGCTCGCCAAGCCTCAGCACCTCCACCGATGCCTTGAGCCCGCCGACACCGTTGTTCTCCTGGTCGACGGGAATGGCGTTCACGCTGCGGATCAGCCTCCGGAACATCGCGTTGCGGAAAAGCGTGCGGCGGGCAAGGTAAAAGATGTGCCTAGGAAGCGCTCCGCCGATCACGGGCGGGTCGAGAAAGCTCGCGTGGTTCGCCAGGATCAGCACCGGGCCTGTCGCCGGCATCCGCCAGCCTGTCAGCACCCGGTAGGAGTGGAAGACGCTGAAATACAGGTTCACCGAAAGATGGCAGAAGTCGTACCAGCGCCGCGCCGGCTGCGGCGGCGAATCATCGATCATCGGCCGGATTCCCGAAGCGACAACTGGATCAGTCCGGCCAGGTGATCAGACACCTGCTCCAGCGTCATGGATGTCGTGTCCACCACGCGGGCGTCGGACGCGGGAACCATCGGACTGTCCTTGCGGGTGGCGTCGCGCTCGTCGCGCTCCGCGATTTGCCGCTCGAGGTCGTCGAGCGCGGGCGGCGCCTGGCCCTGCCGAACCATGTCGTCGAGGCGGCGCCGGGCCCTCTCGCGCGGATGGGCCGTCAGGAAAAACTTGCACATCGCGCGCGGAAACACCACGGTGCCCTGGTCGCGGCCCTCGCAGATGATGTCGCGGCCGACCGCCGCGCGCCTCTGCGCCTCGACAAGGAACGCCCGCACGGCAGGAACCGCCGCCACGATGCTGCTGCCCCTGGTGACATCGGGATCGCGCAGAAGGCCCGTCACATCCTCGCCGCCCAGCGTGACCACCCCCCCCGCGATCTCAAGCGCGAGCGTTTCGAGGTGCGCCGCGAGCCGGGCGGGATCCTCCAAAAGGTTGTGCCGGCCCGCCGAGAGCGCGACGGCGCGGTACATAGCGCCGGTGTCGAGGTAGTCGAACCCCAGCCTCACGGCCAAGGTCTTGGCGACGGTGCTCTTTCCGGAGCCCGCCGGGCCGTCGATCGTGACCACCGACTCCCGCCGCGCGTTCGCCTCTGGCATCAGCGGGGATACAGGGTGATGGTGAATGTCTCGGAAGGCGAAAGCGACCGGGAGACGGCGGGTTGGAGCAGGCCGAAGCCCGCGACCTTGGCCTCGTACCGGAATTCCCCGGTGGGCATGCCGGGAATGAGAACGGTCTGGGACGGAAACACGGTGTAGTCCATGCCGTTGATCGTGACGGTACCGAGGTATGCCGTGGCGTTGACGAGCTTGAGCGTGCCCGAAGGCATCGGGGTGATCGGCTTGGCCGCCGTGACGGGCGCCTGATAGTACGAGCGGCGGGTTTCATCGGACTTGATGAGGGTCTCCATCCTCACATTGGCGTCCTTGAGGTTCTGGATTTCGCTTTCCAGTTTCTTGATCCTCAGCTCCCAGTCGGCCGACTTGATCGAGTCGGCCAGCCTCTTGACCTGTTCAGCCAGGGCGTCGAGCTTGGCGGCATCGGTGGAAGGCTGCTTGACATCGCTTGACTGCGAGGGCGCCAGCGTCGCGCAAGCCATCAGGACAGGCACGGAAAACATCAGGGGTGCAAATTTCATGGTGTCGCTCCAGCGTGTTGTATCCTCCACGCTAGAGCCGATATCCCGGTCGCGCAAGTCGTCAGGATCGCGCCGGAAGGCCTGATATTGCCGATTTTAACGATTTTGACGAGATTTCAGGCCGCCATGCGCTCATCGCGCTCCTCGGCCTCCAGGGTGTATTGGAGGAAGTAGGCGTCCTCGCCGCTGTCCTCGAAGTACGACCGCAGCACCCGCGTGGCCACGAAGCCCTGCTTGCGGAAGAAAAGCTGCGCCTTGAGGTTGCTCTCGCGGATCTCCAGGGTCACCTTGGTGCGGCGGTGGCACGACAGCTTGGCCAGCAGCTTGGCCACCATCTGCCTGCCGATCCCCTGCCGGTGGTAGTCGGGATGCACGGCGAAGTCGATGATGTGCAGGCGGTTCTTGTGCAGTTCGTAGATCATGAACCCGGCGATGGTGTCGCCCAGTTCCGCGACCATTCCGATGCAGTTTCGCTGCTTGAGGCATCGGAGGAAGTCCTCCTCCGTCCATGGATGATCGAAGCAGGCCTTCTCGATGCGCATGACTTCCGGCATGTCGCGCCGGATCATCCAACGGACATGCGCCCGCGTGGCTTCCGTGCCCGCCGCGATGGCCAAACGATGACCTTCCATCCTCGCACTCCCCGGTCTGGCGCCCTTGCCGGTTGGCCCGGCCGGCGCGATTCCCCCTTGTCCCGGGGCGATGCCCCGGGGTCGCGTCTGATGGCACGGCGCTTGTCTCCCCCCCGGAAGAACGCCGTCCACCCGCCGCGATCCAGCCAACTGGTTCCCACATGGCCACGGCTCCCCCTCGCGGGTTGCCCCGGCCCTAGTTCCCCTCCCGCTCGAGACTGTGCCTTCCCCTGATGAGTTCAACAGGATATTTCAGGGCGTTCTTGGCCATTTTGCGGGCGATGGCCCGGCAAAGGTCGATTCCCGCGGCGTTGCAGAACGCCAGCAGGGCCCCGGCCACATCCGCCACCTCGTCCTCCACCGCCTCGCGCTTGCGCGGCTGGCTCAGGATGTCGAGGCTTTCCTGGCCGCTCGTCCAAAGGAACGGTTCCAGCAGTTCCCCGCTTTCGGCCGCCACCGCCATGGCCAGGTTCTTGGGCCAGTGAAACTGGCGCCAGTCCCGCTCGTCGACGAACCGCTCCCACGCCGCCCGCAATTGGGCCACCGTGGTCTCGGAATCGGACCAGTCTTCCGCCATCAGGCAACAACCTCACGCGCCTCGATTCATCCGGGCGGGCTGATAGCCAGACCCTTTCATGGTGTCAACCCAAGGCCTTCACAATTTGTCGAAGCCGGCCCGACCGGGTATCTCAACACCAGTGATCCATGGGAGTCCGTGACGCTTGACCGCCGATTCCACCGCCACATCAAGTGATGCGACCGGTCGCTGGCTGGCCGCGGCCTGGGCGTTTCTGGCCATCGGCCTGTGCTGGCGGGTCGGACGCTACCTTCTCGATTTCCCCATCTGGGGCGACGAGGCGATGGTGGCCCTGAACCTGCCCGGGCGCGACTATCTTGGCCTGCTTCACGGGCTCGACCATTGCCAGGTGGCGCCGCCACTGTGGCTATGGAGCGAAAAGGCCGCGTTTGAACTCCTCGGCCCTTCCACGCTTTCATTAAGGCTGGCACCCCTGCTGGCCGGATGCGCGGCCCTGGTCCTTCATGGTTGCTGGGCCTGGTCGCTGGCGCCGGGGCGGGCCGCGGCGCTCGCGACCGGCCTGATGGCCGTGGCCATCTGGCCCGCGTCGATGAGCACGCTCATCAAGCCTTACTCGTTCGACCTCCTTGCCGCGATGCTGATCCTGGCGCCCGCGACGCGGGCCATCGCCGACCCGGCGCCGGCGCGGTGGATCGCCGTCACGGCCGTCGCGGCGCCGGTGGCCATCCTTTCATCGTTTCCGGCCATGTTCGTCGCGGGGGCGGCCGTGGCGGCGATCGCCATCGTCGCGTTGCCGGGAACCACGCGCGCGCGGTTCGCCTTCGCCCTTTTGGCCGCATTCACGCTGGCCGGTTCAATGGCCAGCCTCCAGGTGGGCCACAACCAGTTGGAATCACCCACGGGAGCGGATGGCGTCACCACGCGGCAGGGGATGGAGATTTACTGGGGTCTGGGCTTTCCACCCAAGGGAATCATCGGCTGGTTGCCTTGGTTCCTCGGCGCGATCACGGGTCAGATGATGGCGTTTCCGGTGGGGGCGGCCAACGGCGGGAGCACGCTGACAACGCTGGCCTTCCTCATCGGCGCCGCCACGCTCGTTCGGGCCCGCAGGTGGTCGCTCGCCTCGCTCCTGATGTTGCCGATCGCGCTTAACCTGGTCGCCGCCATCATGCACCGCTACCCGTTCGGATCCTCCGGAAGGCTATGCCAGGTCTTGGCACCGTCGATTTGCCTGCTGGCCGGCCTCGGGGCCGACAGGGCCATGGCGCTTGGCTGTCCGCGCTGGCGGTTGGTTCCCGTGGCCGTCGCCACGGCGCTGGCAGCCTTGGGGATCGGCGGATTGGCCAAGGATTGGCTCTATCCCTACAGGGATCCCGTGTTTGTCTGGATGCGATCGGTCATGGATGACGCCACCGACGCGGCTGGGCGTGACACCGTGGTCATCCGCCATGTGCCCGACGCCCTGGAAGCCGTGTTCACCTGGAGGTGGCGAACCTCCAGCGCCCGCGCCACATGGGGAAACAGCCTGCCGGAAAACGCCGCGAGCGCCAAGCGCCTGTGGGTGTTCCATCAGAAGGGAAACCCGATGCCGAAGGGGCCTTCCCCGCTGGAGGCTCTGAGGGCGATCGACCCGGCATGGACGGAGACCGGCTTCCGCCATTGGAACTATCCGTCGCCCCGTCCCGACAAGTCGCCGTCGCTGTCGGTGGAAATGGTTCTTGTCGAGCGCCCCTGAACCGGATCGAAATGTCGGCTTGGAATTTCAATATTGGCCGTCGCGAACTTCAAAATGGGTCGGCTTGCCCAAATCGGAGCCACCCGCCGCCACCCACTTCGCCGTCGCCTCGACCATCTCGTCGATGGAAACCGCCGGCGGGCCGAACCAATCGTATGAGCGGCTGGCGTCAATCAGCCAGGCGGTGTCGGACTCGACTCCCCGGATGATCGCCTCACGGCCGAACAGGCGGGCGAACTGCCGGGCCAGCTCCCTTATGCCGACGGCTTCGAGCCCGGTCACATTGAGAATCACGGGAGGATCGCCCGCCCGTTCAAGGCACTGGATCGCGCGGGCGTTCGCGTCCCCTTGCCAGATGACATTCGCCTTGCCCATCGTCACATCGACCGGTTCGCCCCGGAACACCTTGCGGGCGACATCCGAAAGCACGCCGTAGCGCATGTCGATGGCGTAACTGAGGCGGAACATGAGCGCCTTGGCGCCATTTTTCATGGTGAAGTGGCTGAACACGCGCTCCCGCCCCACGCAGGAATTCGCGTATTCCCCCAAGGGAACCAGCGCATCCTCCTCGCGCGACCCGTATCCCGAGACGGGCGAAAGGGGGTAGACGCAACCGGTGGAGAAGACGACGAACCGCGAGCGGGCAAACCGCTCGGCGACGATGGCCGGCACAAGCGTGTTCATTACCCAGGTGAGTTCGGGAGCGCCTGAGGTGCCGAATTTCTGCCCAGCCATGTAGATGATGTTGGGAAAATCGGGAAGCGCGGCGACCGACTCGCGGCTGGTGAGGTCGCACCGGATGGTCTCGACGCCGTGGCGCGCAAGCGATTGGGCCGCCGCCAACGACGACCACCGTGACGCCGCGACCACCCGGCGTCGCGACTGGCCACGGGCGTCGCAGGCGCGCCTGAGCATCCGCGCCAGGGTCGGTCCCATCTTGCCGCCCGCCCCCAGGACGAGGATGTCACCGCTCAGCCTTCCGAGGGCCTCCACCGCCGCGGGCGTGGGACGGCTCAGAAGTTCCTCAAGTTCCTCCTCGTTTTCCAAATGGTCCACGCCCGTTCCTCCCCGCCATGGTTCCCTTCAGTCGCGCCGAGGATGCCCCGTCATTCCGGCATGTCGATCAGGTCGGTCACGAACATGTGCCCTGGCGCGTGGGTGATGACGGGATCAATGCCGGCGTCAGCGATCACCGCCTGGGGTGTGACCCCGCAGGCCCAGAACACCGGAATCTCCCCGGGGCGGATCGTGACGGGATCGCCGTAATCAGGCCGGCCGATGTCGCGGATGCCGATGGTCCCCGGATCGCCCAGGTGCACGGGGGCGCCGTGGCTGCGGGGGAACCGGGCCGAGAGCGCCCTTGCGGTTTCCGCGTCCGGTGGCGTCATCGGCCGCATCGACACCACGAGCGGGCCGCGGAAAGGCCCGGCCGGCGTCGTCTGGACGGAAGTCCGGTACATCGGCACATTCCGGCCCTCCTCCATGTGCCGGGGAACAATGCCCGCCGCGGCGAGCGCGTGGTCGAAGGTGAAGCTGCATCCCAGCAGGAAAGCCACGGAATCCGACTTCCACAGGGCGGTGATGTCGGCTGTTTCGAAAGGGGGAAGGCCCGGCCGGTGCACTCGGTACAGGGGCAGGTCGCGGCGAAGGTCGGCTCCGGGCGCCACGCGTGAAGGTTCGGGATTGCCGGGGTCGGTGACATCCAGGACCGGACAAGGCTTGGGGTTTCGCAAACAGAACAGGAAAAAATCGAAGGCGAACGCGCGCGGCAGGATCACGAGGTTGGCCTGGGCATGACCGGGAGCCACCCCGGCGGTGGGGCCTGTCCAGGTTCCGGCGCGGGCCATCGCCCTCAGTTGCATCCCGGTCTTGGGCACGCTCATCGCAACGCCTCCATGATCTGCCCATGCACCCGGGCATGGTGGTACCAGGCCAGGCCGTCCACGGTCGCCAGCCGCCTGCCGGTGACGCCATCAACCAGCGGGCCTTCGCGTCCCATGAGTTCCAGCAGGGCCAGTTCCTCCGCGGCGCCCGGCAAGGGAGAGGCCCCCGAAAGCTTGCGCCACAATCCCGCCAAGGCCCAGGCGCCCCAGTTGCTGACACCCGCGACGATGACATGCCGCGCCGGCACCCGGCAGGCGATCCTGCCGCCATGGGGAATGTTCCGGTGGATCACATCCCAGCCGATGGCTCCCATGCCTATCTCGTTCCCCCCGTCGCCGATGCCGATCGTGGGGATGGCGGCGCCCTCGAACAGCAGGTGCGCCGGCCTGACATGGGCGCTCACATCCAGGCCCCGCATGGACAGGCACCTGTCGCGGACAGGTTCGGGCGCCGCCTCGAGGTATTCCGGCAGCAAGGCCGCGGCCGCGTCCCCGGCCCATTGCCGGAAGGTGGCCTCGGTGTGGGTCGGGCCGACGCGCTCGACGGCGATCAGGTGGGTGAAAGCCCCGGCGCGCCGAGCCATCGCCGCGGGAAGGTCGCCGTGGGGAAGCCCGGCCAGGTCGACCACCTCGACGGATCCCTTGAGACGCAAATGATCAACCGCGACGGACAGGGCCCGGGCGGAAGTCCCCTCGGCGGCCAGCACGGCCCTGCCGCCCGCGGCGACGGCGGCACGGGCCAGCGCCAGGGCGCCCGGCGGACCGTCCGTTTCACCCGTGCCCGGAGGGTCGGCCGACAGGATCGGAAAACCCGTCACGATCAGCGGCCGAACCGGGCCGGCCGAGGCAAGCATGACGGCGGCGGCCTCCAAATTTCCCCTCGAACGGGTCAGCAGGTTGTCGGCATGCCGGGCCAGGCCCCGGCCGCCGGCATCCACCCCGATGATCCCCTCGAGCGCGGCACCCGTCGTCATGCCGTTTCTCCAACATCCGCCAGGCTTCCGGCCCATTCGCGCCATTCGCGAGGCAGCGGCGCCCGAATCAACACCTGTTCGGGCCGGGTGGGATGCGGCAGTTGCAGCGAACGGGCATGGAGGGCGATGGCCCCATCGGCCCAGGGCGACTGCCTCGCCTCGCCATACCTCTCATCACCGGCGATCGGCCAGCCCCGGGAAGCCAGCTGAACACGAATCTGATGGGTCCGACCCGTCTTCGGGTTCACCTCCAACAGGGAATGGCCCTTGTGACGGCCAAGCACGCGGTAGCCGAGCAAGGCGTGCCTGGCCTCGGGATGTTCCTGCGTCACCACCCGGGTTCTCCTCACGCCGCCGCCGACGGCGCCCTCCGTGACAAGGTAATCGGCAAGATCGCCGGCATCCCCGGGCGGTTCACCCGTCACCAGGGCGAGGTAGGTCTTCGCGGCCCGGCCCAGCCGCCAGCAGTCGGCGATGCGGGAAGCGGCCTTTCCCGTGCGGGCGAAAAGCAGGACCCCGGTGGTGGGCCGATCGATGCGGTGGACGACCCCGAGGTAAACATTTCCCGGCTTGGAATGCCTTGTCTTGAGGAAGGACTTGGCCCAATCGGCGGCGGTCATGCCGGTGGCCGGTGGCGATGATGGCATTCCGGCGGGCTTGTCGATCGCCAGGAGGTGGTTGTC
>JAGWVO010000510.1 GCA_018970845.1 Planctomycetota bacterium | reverse complement strand
TCGGCCATGTCGATGGCCCTGAACCGGCACGGCTGCGCGCAGAAGCGTCGCTGGACCGAGGGGGGCAGCATCAAGCACATCTTCGAGGCCCGGTATCTGGCCAACGCCATCCGCTACACGCTGGAAAAGCAGGGTGAGCCCATGTGCACCTTCGACGGGTCGGCGAAGAGGCTGGGATAAAAGCAGCGCGAAACGCGAAAGAGCCCCGAACGCATCAAAACGCGAAAGAGCCCCGAACGGAGTGACGGCGCCTTGCGCCGTCACGGAGTGAGCGGGTCCTCCCCAGATTCGTTGAAGTCCCCCCCGCTCAATCCGCTTCGCCGCGCTGGGGGCCCTTCAGTTTTTTCGGTTTCCCCCTTGCAACACTCCAGCACCGGTTTCGCACGCTGGAGGAATGAAGACACCCAGCCGCATCGTCGAGCACCTGCGCGTCCGCGCCGGGGACCTTGAGCCGCATCCCCTCAATCCGCGGGTTCATCCCGACAGCCAGAAGGCGGCGCTGCGCGCGGCGCTGGCCCGCTTCGGCATCGCCCGCAGCGTGCTGGCCCGGCGGCTGCCCACCGGCAGGCTGCAACTCATCGACGGGCACCTGCGCGCCAGCCTCGACGCCGAAACCGTGCTCGATGTCGAGGTGGTGGAGGTGGGCGAGCAGGAGGCTCGCGAACTGCTGCTCACGCTGGATCCGTTGGCGGCGCTGGCGGAAACCGACGCGGAGACGCTGGCGGCGTTGGCGGAACTGTGCCCGGCCGACGACGAGGCGCTCAAGGCGCTGTGGCACGGGGAGCGCGCCGAACCCGAGTTGCCCCAGAAGCCCGAGCCGGAGTGGGAAAGGCAGTGGCTGGTGATGGTGAGGTGCGAAAGCGAGTCGGCGCAGGGGGCGCTGCTTGAGGAGTTGGCAAGGAGGGGGCTCGATTGCCGGGCCCTGACCTCGTGAGGAAAGGGGGCGGGCGTGGAGATCGTGCTGGAAAGCCGGGTGGAGCCGACGGCGCGGGTGCGGCAGGTGGCGGGGATGTTCGACTTGCCGGCGGGCGGCGCCAGCGAGACGCGGGTGCGGTGCGAGATGCCGGGGGCTGACGAGGCGTGGACGGTGGGCCTGGTGACGGGGCCGTCGGGCTGCGGGAAGACGACGCTGGCGCGCGCGGCGTTTCCGGGTGCGGTCTGGTGCGGGGAGTCGGCGTGGCCCGACGGGCGGGCGATCGTGGACGGGTTCGGGCCCGAGCTGGGCGTGGGGGAGGTGGTGGAGCTGCTGGGAGGCGCGGGTCTCAACAGCCCGCCGGCGTGGCTGAAGCCTTACGGGGCGCTCAGCGTGGGGCAAAAGTGGCGCGCCGACCTGGCCCGGGGCATCGCCGAGGCCAGGCGACGGGGCGCGGTGCTGTGCGCCGACGAGTTCACCTCGGTGGTGGACCGGGACACGGCGCGGACGGGGAGCGCGGCGGCGGCGAAGCTGGCGCGGCGGCTGGGTGTGAGGCTGGTGGCGGCGGGCTGCCACGACGACATCGCGGACTGGCTGGACCCGGACTGGATCGCCCGTCCGGCGGCGGGGTCGCTGGCCCGGAGGTCGCTTCAAGGACGGCCGAGGCTGGAGCTCGAGGTGTGGCGTTGCCGGGTGGAGGCGTGGGATCTGTTCCGGGAGCATCATTATTTGAGCCATTCGGCATCGCCTTCGAGCGTGTGCTTTTTGGCGAGCCACGCGGGGCGGCCGGTGGCGTTCTCGGCGTGGCTGCCGTTCGTGGGGAGGGGGCCGGCGGCGCGTCGGGAGCACCGGACGGTGGTGCTGCCCGAGTGGCAGGGACTGGGGGCGGGGATGGCGCTTTCGGGGTTCGTGGCGAGCCTGTGGCGCGGGCTGGGCCTGCGGGCGCTGAGCGCGACGGCGCACCCGGGCTACGCGCGGGCGCGGCTGAAAAGCGGGCACTGGAGGCTGACGCGGGCGCCGGGCCTGGCGGCGCGCGGCCGGGGAGGACTGGAGGCGAGGCTGGGGCGCGCCAGCACGAGGCTCACGGCGGGCTTCGAGTATGTGGGCCCGGCGATGGAGCCCAGGCGGGCGCGGGAACTGCTGATGGAGGCGGGGCGATGACGGAACCGACGGCGGAGCTGACGGCGCGGGTGGCGGCGTATGTGCGCGGCGGCGCGTACCCGGAGGTGGCGGCGGAGGCGGCGGGGGTGCCCCCGGGGCGGCTGAGGAGTTGGCTGGCCCGGGGGAGGAGGAAGGGGGCGCCCGCGGCGGTGCGGGAGTTCTGCCGCGCCGTGAGGCAGGCGGAGGCGGTGGCGAGGCTGCAGGCGGAGGTGGCGGCGCTGAAGGCGAAGCCGCTCGACTGGCTCAGGCACGGGCCGGGCCGGCCGCGCGCCGACCGGGAGGGGTGGACGGCGGCGGCGCGCGCGGAGGCGAAGCCGGACAAGGAGGAGCCGGAATTGCCATGGGAGCTGGCGCGCGAGCTCGTGGAGCGGCTGGAGCCGTGGCCGGAGGCGCGCGAGGCGATCGCGAAGTGGCTGGGTTGCCGTGAGGGATCCGCTGGGCGTAGTATACAAGTGTACAGTAGTGG
>JAGWVO010000509.1 GCA_018970845.1 Planctomycetota bacterium | reverse complement strand
GGGGGGGGCGCAAGGTAAACATCGAAGGCTTCCTGATGGGTGAGGACCCCGTCCCGATGGAATGCCTGGAACCGGGTCTCGGCTCCCAATTCCGACTCGGCGCGGATGTGAAGGGCCTTGTCGTCATAAAGCAGCCGCACGATGGTCTTGCGGGGCAGGTCGTTCAGCGGCGGCAGGATCGTGAGTTCTTGCGCCTGGGTCCCTTGCCACTCCGGACTGTCGAGCGTCAGCATGGCCATGGTCTTTTGTATGTGCAGATTCTTGGGGCCGAAGTGCGGGGCATCCCGCATGGCCCGGGTATCCCAGTTGAAACAGGTGTTCGCGTACGGTTCCTGATAGCCGTCATAGGCGAGCCTGAGATGTTTCAGGTCGTGTCCGGGGAACGGGAATAGCACATGATTCCATTCCCGTTGGTGATCCTTGGCAAACAGCGTGGCGAGAAAGGTGTTGCGGGAGTCGATGGCGTCCAGGAGCCGATGTAGCGATTGCCGGTCGGGCACGACCTGCCACGCCTGGTGGAGGTGGGCGACGCGGGCGAAGTGCCTCAGGTAGTCAAACTCGGCCCTCACGAGCGCCAGCCGCGCCTTCACTTTGGGGGTGGTCGCGAGTTTCTCCGCCTGAGCCAGGTTTGCTTCCAACGAGTTGAGGACTTTCGGGGTGTACAGGAAGGTGATGAGCTGGAAAGGGTCGGTCACGGTCTTGCGGGCGCGGGCGTCCGTCGGCAGCGGCTTGAAGGTCCAACCGTCGTTGCGCGTGCCGAGGTGATCCGAGTAAAGGGCGATGGCGCCATACAACTCGTCGTAAAAGGCCCGCATGTAAAACGCGATGCTCCTGGTGCCGAATGCGGCGTCGCAAAATTCCGGCAGGATGTCGCGGGCATGATTGGCGGCGGGGTCGTCGAACATCCGGCCCATCGTGTAATAAACCGGTCCTTCCAGCCCGAACAACTGGCCCGGTCCGTCGCGGTAAAGCGACTGGATCCGGTTTCCGGCAAGCCGCCTCACCTGCAGTTCGACATGTCCGGGCGTGCGCATGGGCGTGTAGCGCGTGCCGAGGTTCGGACACCAGTTGTAGACATATCCCGTGAATCCCCGTGGAACATCGATGCCCCTCCAAGGCGCGAAATCCTCCTCGTTCGTGCCCGTGAGCATGACGCAGGTGTTCGCCGGGAACGCCTTGAAGCTTTTCGGGGGATCGGCCGTGAGGATGTAGCTCATCATGGTCACCTGGCGTCCCGGGTGGGATTCGGCAAGCCTGCCAGCGACATCACGGTTGAACAGCCAGATCTTCTCGGACCAGTCCTTGCCCGTGCCATGAAGCGCCTCGCAGTTCTTGCACTGGCATTCGCGGAATCCGTCGGGCTGGCCGAGGTCCACCGAGGTATACCCCTGGTCGAAATGCCCGGCGATGTCGCGAAGGATCCGTTCCCGCACATCCGGATTCGAAAGGCAATACTGCGCGACACCCCCGGCCGGTTCGAGCCGGTTTCCGTTGATCAGCGCGAAATACTCCGGATGTTCCTTGAAGAGTGTCGCGGGCACCGCCCTTTCCCAGGTGTGGCCACCGAACTGTTCATCCACCCGGGGAAACCTGTTGTGGGCCAGGTCATAAAAGCTGCCGCCTGCCGGATGCGATGTGTTCACCCTCAGCAGCGGGGTCTTGGTGACATTGAGGGAATCCGGGATGTTGATCGCGCGCAAGGGGATGAACTCAATGGCCGGAGTGTTGGCCAGGTCAATCCTGGCGGCGCCGCTGACGGCGGAGTAGCCGGGCAATTCGGGATACAGGAAGCGGACACCCATGTATTGCCTGGCGAAGTCGACGGCCGCCTTGGCCGTGCCGACCCGGTCCCAATTGGGGCGGCGAGCGTCAGCCGCCTTGGCCCTTGCCGGATGATCATGGCCGGCGATCACGATGTCCTTTCCGATCACGCGATGGACATATCCCCAGTCCTTCAATTTGGCGACATCGACGCCATTTTTCCGGGCCATGTGCGTGTCGCCCAGAAAGATTGCCGGCTTGGCAGCGTCGCGCCTTGATTCCGCAACGATGGCGACCTCGGCACCTCCCGCCTTCAAGGCCGCCTGGAGAAGCCGGGCCGTCTGTTCGAGGCAGGCCTGCAGGGCCGGGGTCGGCTGGCCATCGGGTATCACGATCGTGTAATCGGACTTGCCATTGCTGAGGATCGGCAAATCGGCTCCGCGACCGATCGAGGCAAACAGCACGGCCAGGGCCGTTATCGCGTGATGGCGCATGGTTTTCCAAGATCCCCTTTCATGGGTTGGATGGGATGAGGATGGCCGGAACCTGCGGTGAAAGCACGGGCGTCACCGCGCCATTCGTGATCGGCAGGACGGCCGGTTTGCCGCGGCCATCGGGGGTGAGCGGATACAGGATTGCTGAACTCCCTTTTCGTCACTCGGGCGGCAGTTTCCATGATCGGAGGGAACCTTCCCTGCTGAAGAAGTATATCTTTTTTTGCCCGCTCCAGGTGTCGGGCCACATCCTGTCGAAATCCTCGGCGTAAACGGTGTCGCCCTTCCAGATCC
>JAGWVO010000037.1 GCA_018970845.1 Planctomycetota bacterium | reverse complement strand
CGGGGGGGGATGGCGGGCGGGAAAAAACTCCACCGCCCGGCACGGCGCCGTTATGGGGCCTTGCAAGGCCGAGGTCAGGATGAAGGCCTTGGGGGATAAGGCCAGCCTTGCCTTGCGGTGGATCTCGACCGATGGCAAGGGCCAGGTTTTTGAGGCCCCAATCAACTCAAAAGTGGGCGCCGAATCCAGGTGGGAACCCGACCTGTCCCTGGTGCCCCCGGGTTCGATTGAGCTGGAAGCGACCGACCTTGTCGTGACTTCCGTGCGGATACTCCCCGCGGTGAAGGAACGCCTCATCAATGGCAAGGATCTTTCGGGATGGACCATATTCCCCGACAAGAAATCGCGTTATTCCGTCGCGGCGGGTGGATGGCTCCATGTGGAGGATGGACCCGGCGACATCCAAAGCGACTTTCAGGCCGCCGACTTCGTGGCGCGCCTCACCCTTCGCACCAACGGCAAGCATCTCAACAGCGGGCTCTTCTTCCGCGCCATTCCCGGCCAGTTCACCCAGGCCTACGAGGCCCAGATCCGCAACCAGTTCACTCCCGGGGAATCCCGTGATTACAAGGTCGATCGGTACGATCCCGCCACGGGTGCTCCATGGGCCCCTATTGTGTTCAAGTCTGAGGCAGTTGATTTCGGCACGGGTGCCATTTACAGGCGGGTTCCGGCCCGCTCCCAAACCGCCAGCGATGGATCCTGGTTCACGATGACCGTCGCGGCGCATGGCCGTCGCTTTGCCACCTGGGTTAACGGCATCCAGCAGGTCGACTGGATCGACAATCGACCCTCCAATGACAATCCAAGGCAGGGCTATCGCGCCGCCAAGGGCGCCTTCAGCCTGCAAGGACACGATCCAACAACCAACATCGACTTTCGTTCGCTCGACATCCAGGTCCTTGATTCATCGGCCCGGCGCTGAAAAAAGGAAACACCGCCATGCAAGACAACGATCCCGAACCCCTCTCCCTGATCGAGATGATCGAGCAGGTGCTTGTCGAGGATGACTGGCACTACGAGCGTGATGAGGAAAGGGATGTCGTCATGCTGGGCGTGAAGTGCCGCAACGCGTCGCTTCGATTGGCTTTTGATGCCAAGGAAGACAAGGGCGTCGTGGTTCTATACGGACTTATCGACGGCCGAGTGCCGCAACAGAAGCTTGTCGAGGCGGCTGAATTCATCACCAGGGCCAACTACGGACTATTGGTTGGCAACTTCGAGATGGATTACGGGGATGGCGAAGTCCGGTTCAAGGTGAGCGTCGATGTTGAAGGGGCGGAACTCACCCCGACAATGATCCGCAACATGATCAATTATTGCGTCGTCACCCTGAACCGTTACTATCCCGGCCTGATGGGGGTGCTTTTCGGAAACCTCGACCCGGCGGAAGCCGCCTCGGAGGCGGAGGCGAGCGAAGATGACGATCATGTCCATGGCGACGATTGCGACCATGAACACGACGAGGATGATGATCAAAAGGCATAAGGCGGGCAAGGTTGGCCCGCCTCTCGAGTTCGACATGAATTCGGTTTGAAGGCCCCCTTCGGGATCCGTCAAGTCACATTGAGCCTTGGCTTCGTGTCCTTGTCGGGAACCTCGGGAGCGTCGCCCTTGAACCAGTTTTCGTTGAACTCGATCCTCTGCCGGCTTTTCATGCTCAGGTTCGCGGTGAGGGCGATGATGGCATCGGCCATCGCGACCTCGCCGTGGCACCGAGGAAGCCTCTGCTTGAATCGGCCCGCCGGGTCCTTCTCATAGCCAAGTTTGGAGTCCCATTCGCGGATGCAATACGCGAAGTCCTCCATTTCCTCCTTGTAACCCCTGCTGACCGCGGCACCCGGGCCGCCCGCCGCGGGGGCGCCCCCGCCTGCAGCCGGGGGGCCGGCCCCCGGTCCCCAGGTGGAGGAGGCTTCCATGGCAGGCTTGCCGCCCGGACCGGTTGTCACGGAAACTTCCGTCGACCTCGCATCCGTCGCCTTCTTGTTCGGATCACGCTCGGTGTAGAGGTAAATCGACTGCTCCTGCTCGACAACCATGCTGCCCCGGCTTCCCATCACGCATTCGCCATACGACTCGAACGAATTGGTGTTGAGCGATGAATAGGTAACGACCACGATGTCGTCGCTATCCTTGCCCTTGTTCTTGCCAAGAGGGTGGTTGGGCCCGGGGAATTCGTAGGTGATGAAGATCGAGTCATCGGACTCCCGGTCATTCCGGCCCGGACCATAGAAGAACTTGCCGCCAACACCGGTCACGGCCAGGGGATGGACTTTACCAAGGAAGATGCTGCAGGCGTCCATTTGGTGGCTTCCGAGTTCGGCCATCAGCCCGCCGCCCGTTTCGTTGTAAAGCCTCCAGCGGACAAGTTCCTCCACGCTCTTGAAGCCATGCTCCTCGGTCTTTCCTTTCAGTTCCTTCTCGTCGATGTCGTAAATGGGGGGATACCAACCATCCCGGAAATGGGGTTGGGCGTAACCCTCGGCAAGCTTGTATCCAGCCGCCGATTCGTCGCGGAAAGGCCACGAATTGTTGCGGTGCCATAATGCCCTGATATGCCTGACCTCTCCAAGGATTCCGGCCTCAAGGATTTCATGGGCGTGGGCGTAAAGCATGCTGTAGTGCCGCTGGTGCCCAATGGATAGAATGCGGCCGGTTTCCTTGGCCACCTGGATCATTTTCTTGCACTGCGAAATGTTCCAAGCCATGAGCTTCTCACAGAGCACATGCTTGCCCGCCCGCATGCAATCAATGGCGATCTTCGCGTGAGTCGACAACGGCGTGGCGATCACAACGGCCTCGATGTCCTTGTTGTCAAGGATTTTCCTGTAATCGTCGTAAATCGCGATATCCTTGGATTCCGGTCCATATAGCTTGTTGAAACCCGGACGAAGGGGAACCTTTGGATCGCCCTTCATGATCCGCTCGCGGTTGTACGGCCTTATGTCGGCAATGGCGACAAACTTGAGGAAGTCGGGATTGTGCGCCCCGACGAGAATGCCTCCCTCGTCACCTCCACCGATCAACGCCGCCTTGACCGGTTTGCCGATCGACTTGTAACCGAAGTAAACAAGCGGGGAGGCGGCGGCGACCGACGCGCCCACGCCCATGCTTTTCATGAAACCGCGGCGAGTCAAGTCGCCCGCGACCTGCTGGAAATTCGCCTTTCCCGTCTCGCGCTGCTTGGGGTTCAAGTCAATCGCCATGATCCCGACCTCCTCTTTGTCCATCGATTCGATCACGAATTGGCTGTCAATCCACGCGTTCTTTTTCCGATTCTTCGTACCCGAAAAGTATCGGCATGAAAACGGCATCAAGCCCGAACCACCGCCCGCTCGGCGTCGCGGCGATCACCAGCAAGGCCATCATCTCCACGAAGTTCTTGTTGATGAAAACATAATTGCCCTCATTCAGCGGCGGATTCGGCAACCAGGGGAATGGCGGCACGGCAAGATAGGTCATGAGCAGGAAAGCCGCGCCACCAAGCGCCGCGAAACGGGTCAATGTTCCCGTGAAAAGTCCGGCCCCGATGGCCGTGATGGCCGCGATGGTGACAAGGTCCATGATGTCGAGAAGTTTCATCCTGGGGGGAACGGCTTGGGCCGTGGCGCCCATCGCTTGCAGCTTCTTGACCAGGTCGGATTCCATCTTGTCGATGTCCTCGGACAACTCGGTCCTCGACTTGGATTGCGCCGCCTTGGCGGATGCGAGCGCGGCCTTGTCGACATCCTTGAGGAAATCCCAACTCCGGCGCGAACGCACTTGCTCGTCAAGGGCTTCCGTCAGCTTTTTGTGTCTCGCGATTCGTTCCGGAGTGGTGAGAACCTGCTTCAGGGCTCCCGTTTCTTTTCCATCGGGCGACGGTGTTTCCACCGATCTTTCTCCGAATCCGAGCCAAGCTTGGGACTTGTCCGCCCAGTCGTCAGCAAGCTTCACGGCCTTGTCCATCCTGGACCACGCGCCTTCCTTTGCCGTGGCCTCTCCCGATTGGGATGTAAGGTGGGTTCGAACGGAGTCCAGGGCGGTTGAGCGTATCGAACCCACGGTGGATGAGTCCGTCAGGAAAAGGGGCAAGGCGTCGGTGCCAGTTTCTGGCGCAACCTTGGGCAGCTTGAGCACATCCGCCGGTTTCATTCCGGCAAGGGCCCCCAATTCCGTGGCAAGAGCCTCCTGCTTTTTGCGGTAAGCGGTTGCCAGATCCACACATTCCTTCCGAGCCTTGTTGGCAGCTTCAAGGTCTGCTGAATTTCCTGAGGATTCCCACCGGGTCAAAGCTTTTTGATAGGTTTTCCTGGAAATCGCATTGCCTCCCGCAAGCCACTTGATGGCTTCGGCTTGGGATGCGTCCCGGGCCGACTCCGCCTTGGCCCGGGCTTCACCGGACAATCCTTCGATATACGAGGCGGAGATGTCCCTCCACCTCGCTTGGATCCCATCCGGGGAGAGTTTCGCGGCCAATTCCTTCTCGGGGTCGGGAAGCAGCGGCTTCAATGATGACGAAAGCGGCCCCGCCGACTCCCTGAAATAAACAGCCGCCGAAAATGGCTTGGGAGTGAACAGCGAATAAACCTTCTGCAACCCTTCAAAAAGGAAGTGCCAGCCGATCGAAAGGCGCAGCAACACCAGCAGGACCATGAGCAACCCGAGGCCTTGCCATGGGCGGGTAAGCCGGGTAGCCGGGCTTCCTGATTCGGTCAATCCTGAAGGCATGGGAGAGATCCTTGAGGTTCATTCAGGAGCAGCATACATGAAACCGGTGCGAATGTTGACCAATCACGCTGATTTTGCCGCTATCCTCCATGAACAGCGCCGATACTTCCGGCCATTGGCCCAGAATCGCTGCCGACTCTCCAATTCCCAGCACAAAAAAGGCCGTTGAAAGGGCGTCAGCCATTCCAGCGTCCGGAGCCAGCACGGTGACGGTTGCGAGCCCCTCAGCCGGCCTGGCGGTTCGCGGATCGAGAACATGGGGCAGTCGGCGACCTTCGTGAACCAAGTGGCGAAATGAGCCGGCTGAAGTTCCAATGCCGGCATCCTTGATCACCACTTCCGCGATCACCTTTTCTTCAACCCAGGGATGCCTAACGGCCACGCGCCATCCTTCAGTCTCTCCCGGGCAAGGTCCCCAGGCCCGAGCGCTGCTCCCTCCGCATTGAATCATGCCGGCGGGGATACTCCCTTTCGTTGAAAGGGCCGACGCCATTTCATCAACCGCGAAGCCCTTTCCAACGCATCCAAGATTCAACTCGACGCCCGGCGACTTCCATGTGAACACTTTGGATTCCGCTTGAAATTCCAGTTTGTCCATGCCGTTGACTTTTTCTTGGCTTGCCAGCACGGAGGCCTCGGGAATTCCAGCAGGGCCTCGGAAAAAACCCCAAGCCTTGATCATTCGACCGCATGCTATGTCGAAGGCTCCCCGAGTCTGGCAATGCCAGGCAACAGACCGTTCAAGCAGGCTGGCCAACATCGGCGATACTCGCGTCGCTTGGCCTTTTGCCAATCGGTTCAGCGATGAAACCTCGCTGTCCTCGCGGTAAACCGTCAAACGAGCTTCAATCTGGTGGAGAAGTTCAAACGCAGAATCAATCAGCTCCAACTGCCCTGTTCCGGCAGCGGGAACAACGACTTCCCAACCAGTCGCCATGGCTGTTTGGCGGTAACGGAAAAGTGAAACAGGCGGCGGTTCGGCTGAGATCGGGGGAGGTCGCGGGACAAGCAGGTCGCGACGGGAAAGCATGGGAAATCTTCGGTGGCCCAAAAAGCGAGGTCAGCGCGACTACTCCTCGTCCTCATGGACAACGGGTTCCATCTGCTTGGTGTTGCGCTCCACGGCGAGAACAATAGTCCGCTCTTCCATTCCGGTGGCGGAAACCGCCAAGGCAGGAAGAATGTGCCGGCCATCGGCGAGCCGGAACCTGAGGCTGAAGCTGCCATCCGGCCTCAGCGTGACAGGCTCACCTTGGAAAGTGACGCGGGCGTTGGGTTCCGTGGAGCCGTAGACAACCAGGTCGGCATCGATGTTGAAGAAAAACTGCCTTCCTTTTCCCAAGTGGCCGAATCCGCCCGATCCAAGGCTTGTCAGGGTCGGGGAACCGGGGACACGCCCCATCCGTTCCTCGAAGAATTGACGAACTTCCGCGCTGTTGCCATGCCCGTTCAGGCCGGTTGAGAGGGCGAAAAGCTTGTCGGCGGATTTGGCATCCTGTTCCGTCCAGTTCTGGGATGGGGCGCTTCCAAGTTCGGCTCGAGGCGTGGCGACGGCATTGGAGCGGGCCATCGAGTAAAATCGGCCCCCTTGCGTCTTGAAGCCGATTTCCACTTGGTAGTTCGAGCCCGAATTGGGCACATCGATGTACCAGTTATGAGATTCATCCGGCAGGAATATGTCCTTGATGATGGATTCGGCACTGGATGTGCCTTCCGATCCGCCGACACCCACAAGCCTGAGCGCGCGACGGGCCGTGGCCCAATCGACTCCAAGGGCAGCTTCCGCCTGCCTGTTGGTCTGCGCCGAGATTTCCCAGTAGCAGTGGAGCCAGTATGGGTCCCTCACCAGAAGAACGAGCCTGTCGCGTCCGTAGGAGCGTGGCAGGTCGGCGGGAGCCTTTGCCGATGAGTGCCTGGGTTGAAAGATCGGAGACGACATGATGCCGCCATTGAGACGGTTGCCCTCGGCCGTCGTGTCGCGTGCCGCTTGCCTTTGCAAGGGAGCCTTGGCTGCACGGCCCGATTTTTTGGATGAAACGCTTGCAGGCGCGGTTTTGGCAGGTGATGATTTTGATGAATCCTTGGGAGCAGTCTTGGTAGCCTTTGGTTTGGAGGTGGAAGCGTTTGGCTTTGAAGGTGCTTGGGAAATAAGTTGCGAAATCAATTGCTCGCGGGTCATTCGAACGGCGCCGGCAATCTTGCGACGGCGTGCCATATCGACGAGGGATTCCTTATTTCGGCTACGCAAATCCTTACGAGTCATGCGGCGGGCTCCCGCTTGATTGATTAGCGGCGTGGTAAGTCGTTGTCCCGAACCAATGATCTGGGTCGCCGTGGTAAGGTGACCTCAGAATGGCAAGAGATTTTTTTCTCCCTACGGAACCAACGCATCATACAAAATTAACATCACTGACTGTCAACGCTTTCGGCCTGAAAATTCGCATATTTTCCCCGGAATTTTCGTTTCGATCGGTTCAATCCGACAAACTGGCCAGAAATGGGCCCGATAGAATCTCCCCATGAATTCGTCAAAAGACGCAAAACAAGGCTCGAAATCCATCAATCCAACGGAAATGGCTGGCTTGGGAATGGAAATCGCCGCACCAATCTGCTTGGGCGTATGGATTTCCTCACAATGGTCGTTGGGAATCTGGCCGATTTTGGCCGGATTGCTGATCGGCTTGGTGGGTGGCACGGCTCATGTGATTGTTTTCCTGAAAAGACAACAGGATAGCCTTCGATCCAGGCCAAGTGGCGCGTCCGGAGACAAGCGCTTTGGCCCCTGACGGGAAATGGCTCTCCAAATCGATGTTGGCCTTGGGCGCGATCGTGGGGCCCGGATTGGTCGGCGCCTCAACGACTTTATTGTTGCTACCCGAGAAGTTTTCCGCTGTTTTGACCGGATGGTTGGCAGCCTCATCGGTTTTTGCCGTTCCGATGCTAGCCCGATTGGTATTACCGTCGCTTGGTCATCCTGTTTCGGTTCTTGCCATTTCAGGCTTGAGGCTTGTATCACTTCCGCTGATTTTGCTCTGCCTGAAAAGGCCGGATGCAAACCTCGACCCATTCCTGTTGGGTTGGACACTATCCCTGTATGTCCTTAACTTAGTTTTCGTGACGATGATCGAGTTGAAGGCGCCAGTTTGAATGGCGTTTCATTCCGTGTGCGGAGCTCTGCACCATGCTGTCTGGTCTCTTGGCAAGTGGTGACAACCTTATTCAGCACGCTTTGGAGGAACCCAAGGACGGCAACGGCGGCAAATGGGTTTTGTTTGAGCATGGCGGAATTTTTCATGACGGCCTTGAGATCGATCTTCCCGGTATTCCCGGCTTTCAACTGACCAAGTTCAAAATCCTGATCCTGGTCGCCGCGATTCTTGTCTGGTGGTTGTTCAATCGACTGGCCAACAGGATTTCGTCAAACGGACGCCCCCAAGGCCGTCTTGACAATGCCCTTGAAGCTATTCTTCTGATGATCAGGGACCAGATTGCCCGCCCCAACCTTGGCGACAAAACGGAAAAATTCCTTCCTTTTCTATGGACGCTGTTTCCCTTCTTGTTGGTGATCAACCTGATTGGAATGCTGCCCGCACCCGTATTCGGATGCGCCAACGCCAGCATCGCGGTCACGGCTGCATGGGCCATTTACACCTTCATTTTCATCCTGATCAACGGAATTGGCACAAGCGGAGTTGTGGGCTACCTGAAGGGCTTCTGGATTCCAATCGATGTCCCGGTTCTTGGGCCCATCATCAGCACACTCCTGTATGTCATTGAGTTCTTTGGAGTTTTCCTAAGAATCGGCGTGTTGGCCTTGCGTCTCTTCGCGAACATGCTGGGAGGCCACATCACCCTGAGCATCCTCCTCACCTTCATCTTGATGGCCTCAAAAATTTCACTGATTCACCATGTCGGCATTGGCTTCGCATCGATTTTCGGGGCTTTCCTGCTCAGTTTTCTCGAGCTTTTCGTGGCTTTCCTGCAGGCCTTTGTTTTCACGACCCTCTCGGCCGTGTTCATTGGCACCGCGGTTCATTCCCACGATCATGACCATGGTGATGACCACGGGCATGAGGGACATCATGATGCCAAACCAGGCCATCATCCGGTCGGCGCCTGACTGATGAAATGAAACTTGTTGGCTTGAGTTGCCGATCCAAAGCCAATTCGTAATCATTAATTGAAGAATCCATCGAGGTTCGGGCATTTTCTGGTTTTCCCAAGGAGTTTTTGGTGATGATGAAGTTTGTTAAGACCGCCGCCCTTTCACTCGCCGTTGCTGCCGTTGCCACAACCATGGCCACCGCGGCTCCGGAAGACGGAATGAAGACCTTCGGAAAGGCTTTGGGTATCGGCTTGGTCGTGATCGGCGCCGGAATTGGTCTGGGCTTCATCGGCAAGGGCATGACCGAATCAATGGCTCGCCAGCCGGAAATCAGCAGCACGGTTCAAACGGGCGGCCTGATCGTGGCGGCCATGCTCGAAGGCGCGGCGCTGGTCGCCATCATCCTGGCGATCTTCGCCTCCTGAAATCTGACTCGGGGATCCGCTACTGCCGGGCTGGAATGACACCATGATCCGTTTAATGTGCCTGATGCTGATAGCCGCCCTGTGCTTGGGTACCCGGGCCGAGGAAGTGGTCGCCAAGGCGGCTGACAAGGCTCCTGAAGGCCATGCCCATTCAGCGCATGAAGGTCCGGCCCCGGCCCACCAAGGCGGATATGACCCGTTTGGCTGGTCGACCGACACTTTTGTCTGGTCCTTTGTGGTTTTCGGTCTCCTCGTTGGCACGCTCTGGTCCACGGCTTGGCCGAAAATTGCCAAGGCCTTGGATGACCGTGAAAACCTCATCCGCGAAGGCGTCGAATCGGCCCACAAGGCCCGTGAGGAGGCCGCCCGCGCCCAAGCCCAATTTGAGGCCAGGCTTAGGGAGGCTTCCGATCAGGCTCGACAAATTCTTGACGAGGCCCGCAGGGATGGTCAGGCCCTCCGTGAGCGAATGGTTTCCGACACCAAGGAAGAAATTGCCGCCGAGCGCGAGCGGATGCAGCGCGAAATGCGCAGCGCCACCGACCAGGCCCTTCAGGAAATCATGCACAAGGCCGCGACCTTGGCCGTTGAGGTCGCAAGGAAAGCGCTTCGAGAACAACTCACCCCAGATTTGCAGGCTTCCATCCAGAAAAGGGCGGTGGATGAATTGAAGTCTCAAACGGGCAGCTTCAGCGCCAACTGACCTTGTAACAAGCGAAAACGAGACGGGTGAACGAATCCATGAGCACAGCCGCAGCGAAAGGCTTGGAAGGCGAGGCGGCTCCGTCCTATGTCGGCGGGGCCGAACAAAGGCTTTCCGGGATTTACGCCCAGGCACTTTTGGATGCCGCGTCACGCAAGGGTGACTTGGATGAAACCCTCGCCGAACTCAAAGGACTTTTGGAGCTTGTGCCAGGGTCGGCCAATCCGTTCGGCTCATTCGTGGACAACCCGCTGGCGACGCGGGATGTCATTTCGGGAGTCATCGACCGGTCTTTCCAAGGGAAGTCATCCGAATCGGTGATCAATTTCCTCCATGTCCTCAACGACCATGGAAGGCTCTCCCTCCTGCCGCACATCGCCAAGGCCTTCGAGAGGCTGGTTGACCAGAGGAAAGGCAGGATTGCGGTGCATGTTCGCTCCGCGACCCCGCTCGACCCGGCCGCCCGATCTGAGCTCGAACAAGTGCTGCGGGGCGCGCTTGGCAAGGAACCCGTGCTTCATGGCTCGGTGGATCCCGAACTGATCGGAGGGCTCGTCGTGCGCGTGGGCGACCGCGTGTGGGACGGAAGCCTTTCCTGGCAGATTCGTCGTCTTCAAGAACAACTGATGGAACGAGGCAACCATGCGATTCAAAGCGGACGAGATCGTTTCCGTACTGACCGGTGAAATCGAGAACTACCGCAGCCAGGCGGATGTTCGAGAGGTGGGCCGGGTACTTGAGGTTGGCGATGGCATCGCCCGCGTCCATGGCCTCACCGCCGTGATGTCGGGCGAAATGGTGGAGTTCACCCGCACGGGTGTGCGAGGCCTCGCCTTCAACCTCGAGGAAAGCTCCGTGGGTGTCATCATCCTCGGTGACTACAAGACGCTTGCTGAAGGCGACGAGGTCAAGGCACTCGGATCGCTGCTCCAAGTTCCGGTCGGCCCCGCCATGGTGGGACGGGTTGTCGATCCACTGGGAAACCCCCGCGATGGCAAGGGTCCCATCGTCACCAACACCTTCCGCCTTGTTGAATCGATCGCTCCGGGTGTCGCCGATCGCCAGCCGGTCGATGAGCCGATGCAGACGGGGATCAAGGCGATCGACGCCATGACCCCCGTGGGTCGCGGCCAGCGCGAGCTGATCATTGGCGACAGGAAGACCGGCAAGACCACGATCGCCATCGATGCCATCCTGAATCAAAAGGGTGGCGACATGATCTGTGTCTATGTCGCCATCGGCCAGAAGGAGGCCACGGTCGCCAAGCTCGTCGAAACCCTCCGCGCCAAGGGGGCGATGGACTACTCGATCGTTGTCGTGGCCGGGTCCTCCGATCCAGCCCCGTTGCAGTATGTGGCGCCTTATGCCGGTTGCGCCATGGCCGAGTATTTCATGTACCAGGAAGGCCGGGCCACCCTCTGCGTATATGACGACCTCAGCAAGCAGGCGGCGGCTTACCGGCAGCTTTCCTTGCTCATGCGCCGTCCTCCCGGCCGCGAGGCGTTCCCGGGAGACATTTTCTACGCCCACAGCCGCCTCCTTGAACGCTCCGCCAAGCTGGCCGAAAAGTTCGTGATCGTCCCCGCCAGCGCCGACGAGTCGAAGGTCACCGCCGACTGGGGCGTGAACAACGGCGAGGGCAAGCCCCGATCATCCGGAGAGCCCGCCAAGGTTTATGTCGGTCCGCTCGACAAGGAGCACGCCCTCAAGCACGACCTTCCCAAGTTCCCAGGGCATAAGCTGGCCAAGATCCCTTCCTCGGGTGGATCTCTCACCGCGCTGCCGATCATCGAGACCCTCGAAGGCGAAGTCTCCGCCTATATTCCCACCAATGTGATCTCGATCACCGACGGCCAGATTTACCTGCAAGGCTCCCTTTTCAACGCTGGTCAGCGGCCCGCCGTGGATGTCGGCATCTCTGTGAGCCGCGTGGGTGGCAAAGCCCAGATTCCGGCCATGAAGTCGGTGGCCGGCGGCATCCGGCTGGACCTTGCGGCATTCAGGGAACTGGAAGCTTTCGCCCAGCTCGGCACCGAACTCGACAAGGCCACCCAGAACCAGCTTGACCGCGGCTACCGCATGGTCGAGATCCTCAAGCAGCCGCCCTATCAACCGGTGGCGGCGGTCGATCAGGTCCTGATCATTTTCGCGGCGACCAAGGGCTTCTTGGACAAGGTCGATCGCCCCAAGGTGAGCGCCTGGGAGGAGCAGTTCCTCCGGTTCATGCGCGAGCAGAAGCCTGAGGTTCGCGACAACTTGGCCAAGCAAAAGAAGCTTACCCCCGAACTGCAAAAGCAGATCGAGGAAAGCATCGGCCAATTCGTTCTCCAGTTCCGCGGCTGATCGTCATTACGGGGAAGACTCCAAGCCATGGCCAAGACCCGCGAACTCGTCGGCCGTCGCAAGGCGATCCGGAACATCCGCAAGATCACGCGGACAATGGAACTGATCGCCACCGCGAGGTTCAAGAAAGCGCTCGACAGGGCTCAGGAAGCCCAGGCTTACACCGCCAAGATCGCGGAACTCGCCCGGGATCTCGCAGCGTCGGGCGCCTCTTCCAGCCATCCGCTTCTCGAGGATCGGCCTAAGCCGAAAAAATCCCTGCTTCTTGTCGTCTGCTCAAATCGCGGGCTTTGCGGCGGATACAACGCCTCGATCCTTCGCGAGGCCAACGGTTCGCTCCGCAAGAACCGTGAAGGTGGCGTGGAGACCCGGCTTGAGCTATCCGGCAAGCGCGCCATCGCCTACTTCCGGTTCCAGCGGGTCCCCGCCGATGAGTCCTACACGCAATTCGAGGACAAGCCACGCTTCGATCAGGTCGAGGAACTTGCCGACAAATACCTCAAGATGTTCCTCTCCGGCGAGGTTGACCGGGTGGAAGTGGCTTCCATGAAGTTCATCAGCCCGGCCCGCCAGACGGCATCGGTGCAAACCCTGCTCCCCTTGGGCGGTATTCCCCGGAAAGATGAGGCTGGTGCCCCCGGGGCCAAGCAGGTTGAATACGAGTTCGCCCCATCCGCCCAGGCCATACTCGATGACCTCCTTCCCGCTTCCTTCAAGCAGCGCCTCTTCAAGTGCTTCCTTGACGCGGCGGTCAGCGAACAGATCGCGCGCCGGGTCACCATGAAAGCCGCGACGGAAAACGCCGACGGCATGATCAAGTCGATCAGCCGCCAGTACAACAGGGCGCGTCAGGCACAAATCACCAAGGAAATCGCCGAGGTTATCGGCGGCGCCGCCGCCTTGGAGTGATTCCCGAAGAAACCAACGCGCCAATGGAACACGCAGGAAACCAACGATAGGAGCTTGAACCCATGTCAGCCACAGCCCAATCAACCCACACGGGCCGTATCGTCCAGGTGATCGGATCAACATTCGACGCCGAGTTTGCGGGCGGCCACCTTCCCGAGATTTACAACGCCCTCCATGTCGAGTCCGAGGTCAAGGGTGTCAAGGTCCGGCTGACGGGAGAGGTTCAGCAGCAACTTGGCGGTTCCCGCGTTCGCTGCGTCGCCTTGGGCAGCACCGACGGCCTCGCGCGTGGAATGTCCGTGATCGACACGGGAGCCCCCGTGACCGTGCCCGTGGGCGAGGCGACCCTTGGGCGTGTTTTCAACCTTCTTGGCGACCCCATTGATGGTCGGGGTCCTGTTTCTCGGAACGAAACCCGAGCCATCCACAAGGCCCCCCCCAGCCTCAGCGACATCACCCCCAAGACCGAGGTGTTCGAGACCGGCATCAAGGTGATCGACCTGCTGACCCCGCTTGTCCGTGGAGGCAAGGCCGGCCTCTTCGGTGGCGCCGGCCTCGGCAAGACGGTCATCCTCACGGAATTGATCGCCAGAATCGCCCGTGAACACGGCGGCTACTCCGTTTTCGCGGGAGTTGGCGAGCGCACCCGTGAAGGAAACGACCTCTGGTTGGAAATGCAGGAAACCAAGATCGGCACCACCGGCCGCTCGGTCATCGACCAGACCGCCATGGTCTTCGGCCAGATGAACGAACCGCCCGGCGCCCGTCTTCGCGTCGCCTTGACCGCCCTCACCATGGCCGAGAGGTTCCGGGATACCGGCAAGGAAACCCTGCTGTTCGTCGACAACATCTTCAGGTTCTCACAGGCCGGCTCGGAAGTGTCGGCACTCCTTGGGCGCATGCCCAGCGCCGTGGGTTACCAGCCTACGCTCGCCACCGAGATGGGCGAACTCCAGGAACGCATCGTGAGCACGAAGACGGGTGCCATCACCTCCGTGCAGGCGGTTTATGTGCCCGCGGACGACCCGACGGATCCGGCGCCGGCGAACGCCTTCCAGCACCTCGACGCATTCATCTACCTCGAGCGTCGGATTTCCGAAAAGGGCATCTATCCCGCCGTGGATCCGCTTTCCAGCTACAGCAATGTCCTCGATCCGGCCATCGTCGGCGCCGAGCACTACGCCGTGGCCCGCAATGTCCAGCGAATCCTCCAGCGCTACCGCGAGCTTCAAGATATCATCGCGATCCTTGGAGTCGATGAGTTGTCCGAGGAGGACAAGCAAGTCGTGGCCCGCGCCCGCCGCATCGAGCGGTTCCTTTCCCAGCCGTTCATCGTCGCCGAGGTGTTCACGGGCAAGGAAGGCAAGGTAACCCCCCTCAAGGAAACCATCCGCAGTTTCAAGGAACTCTGCGAGGGCAAGTGGGACCACCTGCCCGAAGGCGCGTTCATGTATGTCGGCGGCATCGAGGAAGCCGAAGCGAACGCCAAGCGCATGGCATCCGGCAAATAGGCAACCGCCTCGGGGAACTTGAAACATGGCCGCAAAGACACTTCGCTGCGTGGTGGTGACACCTGAATGCGCCGTCCTCGACGAATCGGCTGACTCCATCGTCATGCCGCTCTTTGACGGCGAATCCGGGGTCCTGCCCGGCAGGGAACCGCTCATGGGCAAGCTGCGATCAGGGGAACTTCGCCTGACAGGCGCCAAGACCCGAAGCCTGTTCGTCGATGGCGGATTCGTGCAGGTGGTTCGCGATACCGTGACGATACTGACTCCGCGCGCCTTGACTCCTTCCCAAATCGACCAGGCTGCTGCCCAGAAGGCCTTGGATGCGCCATCCGCTCCTGGCATTTCCACGGCCGCGATGGAAGAACGCCAAGCCGCGATCTCCAAGGCCCGCGCCCAACTCAAGGTGGCCCGATCGCGCTGAATTATCGCGCTTTCGCCAAGCGAATCCCCGTTCCCGAACTGACGGGGCGATCCTCAAAGAAAAGAATTCATTTCAGTCAGTCGCCAGTACCACGAGCGAGCGGTCCCAAACACGATACTGGGCCCCTGCGTCAACATGGGGACCGGTTCCGAAATCGACAATGTCCTCGGGGCTAGGCAATCCCGTATCCACCACCCTGCGCCACAACCGGCCGGTCGGGGAAGGCGGAATGACCGCCGTGATCGGCTGCATTCCCGCCCAAACGAGAACGAAAAGATCAGGCCCCGACTCCCGTCCCGTTCGCGCTCCATCCAGCGCGAAGGCCAGCAGTTGGCTTTCAGGGGAGAAATCCGGCTGCCCGGGAAGGCTTCCATGCCAAACAACATCCCCCTCCTCGAGGAATTCACGCCTCCTCAGGGCCGGAACTCGCTTGCGCAAGCCCGAGATGAGACGGGTGAAGCGCAGGAAATCGGCATGGCGATCGGCCAGCGACCAATCGATCCACGATATTTCATTGTCCTGGCACCAGGCATTGTTGTTGCCTTGCTGAGTCCGGAGAAATTCATCCCCGGCAAGGATCATCGGAACGCCCTGGGACAGGAACAATGTGCCCATCAGATTGCGGGCCATGCGCGCCCTCAATGCGATCACGGCGGGATCATCCGTCGGTCCCTCATGGCCGCAATTGAAGGAATGGCTGTGGTTGCAGCCATCGCGG
>JAGWVO010000508.1 GCA_018970845.1 Planctomycetota bacterium | reverse complement strand
AAATGGCTCCAGAAACGAAAGGCTGGGCCGCAGCCATCATCCTGATGTGCGATTCGGCCGAGAGGAATCTCTGGCCATGCTTGCCACAACGGTTGGCGCAGTCGAAGACGGGAAGGTGCTCTGGCTTGAGATGGGGAGCCCCTTCGACGGTCATGGTTCCACAAACATATCGGTTGGCCTCTTCGATTTGGGCCGGAGTGAAGCCGAGTGCCTGAAGAAGGTCGAATCCAGGAGAATCGATTTGTTCCTTTGTGAAACCCATCGCACCCGTAAGGACATCGTCGCCGACGCTCCAACGGTTGAATGCGAAGGGAAGTTCAAAGGTTCCAGGCAATTGCTCATCGATGCGCCGAATGATCTCATCCGGCATTCGTTTAGCCCTGAGGCTGCTCGGATTCACATGTGGGCAACCCACGATTGTTCCTGAGCCTCGGCTGTACCTGACAATTTCATCGACTTGCCCTCGGGTGTAGCCCAGCTTTGTCAAAGCGGGAGGAACCGAGGCATTGATGATCTTGAAGTATCCGCCACCCGCAAGTTTTTTGAACTTGACGAGAGCGAAATCAGGCTCAAGGCCGGTCGTGTCGCAATCCATGATCAGGCCGATCGTTCCCGTCGGCGCGATACATGTCACCTGAGCGTTGCGGAAACCATGTTTTTCACCGAGATCCACCATCAGGTCGCTGGCTTCACGAGCAGCGGCGAGAAGATCGGCGGGACAATGGCTGGGATCGATTCCCACTGGTGTGATCGTCAGGCCCTCGTAATCGTCCTTGGGCTTATTCCATGCGGCCTTGCGGTGATTGCGAACAACCCGCTGCATCGCATGGCGGTTGGCGTGATATCTCGGGAATGGCCCGAGTTCTCCAGCCATCCTCGCGCTTGTGGCGTAGCTGGTGGCGTGCATCAGGCTTGATATGCCGGCACAAATCGCCCTGCCGGCATCGGAGTCGTAGGGAATGCCCTGCACCATGAGGACCGACCCAAGGTTTGCGTATCCAAGGCCCAGGGTCCGATAGTCGTATGACTTTCTGGCAACCGGGATGCTGGGAAACTGAGCCATGAAAACGGAAATCTCAAGGACGATCGTCCAGATTTCCGTCGCATGCCGGAACCCTTCGATATCAAATCGTCCTGTTGTCGCGTCATGGAACTTGATCAGGTTGATTGACGCCAAGTTGCAGGCGGTGTCATCAAGGAACATGTACTCGGAGCATGGATTGCTGGCGTTGATCCTTCCATCGGTCGGACAAGTGTGCCATTCGTTGACAGTTGTGTCGAATTGAACACCGGGGTCGGCGCATGACCAGGCTGCGTAGGTGATCCTGTCCCAAAGATCCTGGGCCTTGATGGTCTTGCATGGCTTGGGGGAACGGTTTTCCTTTTGGGCTTTTTCCTTCTCAGTCCTCCAGTAAAGCTTCCACTCCGCATCGGGTTTGAGAACAGCTTCCATGAAGGCGTTGTCGATTCGGACCGAATTGTTGCTGTTTTGTCCCGCGACCGTGGAGTACGCCTTGGAATTCCAGTCGGTGTCGTACTCCTCGACCTTCATCGCCGTCACTCCTTGACGGGCGAGTTGCAGTGCCCTTTGGATATAGTTGGGGGAAATGAGGTCTTGCCTTGCCTCCCTGATCGCCTTTCTCAATTCGGGGTTGCGCGAGGGATCGTATCGGTCGGAGACGGGTTTCGAACCATGGCAAGCCTTGACGATCGAATTGAGGTGTTTGTTGAGCAATTTCGAGCCTGTGACCAACGCGGCGACTTTTTGCTCCTCGATCACCTTCCAATCGATGAATTCCTCGATGTCCGGATGATCAAGATCAAGTACCACCATCTTCGCTGCCCGGCGAGTGGTGCCTCCGGACTTGATGGCTCCCGCGGCGCGGTCTCCGATGCGGAGAAAGCTCATCAGACCGCTGGATTTGCCGCCGCCAGAAAGAGGTTCGCCTTCTCCGCGCAGTGCTGAAAAATTGCTTCCGGTTCCAGAACCATATTTGAAGATTCTTGCCTCTCGGACCCAAAGGTCCATGATCCCACCTTCATTTACCAAGTCATCCGACACCGATTGGATGAAGCAGGCGTGAGGCGCTGGATGTTCGTAAGCTGAGGTCGACCTGGTGACTTGGTTATTTTGAGGATCCACTCGGTAATGGCCTTGTGCCGGCCCTTCAATGCCGTAGGCCCAGTGAAGACCCGTGTTAAACCATTGCGGAGAGTTGGGCGCCGCCATTTGGGTGGCAAGCATGTGGCACAACTCGTCATGGAACGCCTGGGCATCGGTTTCCGTTGTGAAATATCCGCCCTTCCAACCCCAGTAGGTCCAGCAACCCGCGAGCCTGCGAAAAACTTGCCTGGCATCGGTTTCCTGCCCGGATGTTGAGCCTTGGGCGGGTGTTTGCCGCCTTAACCATTCCGGCATTCCGGATTCAGCAACCTTCTCTGTTTTTGTTGGCACGCCGGCCCGTCGGAAGTACTTCTGGGCAAGAATGTCCACGGCCACTTGGGACCAGCCTTCGGGAGCCTGAAGATCCTTCAATTCGAAGACGGCTCGGCCATCC
>JAGWVO010000036.1 GCA_018970845.1 Planctomycetota bacterium | reverse complement strand
CGTACCGTTCCATCAAGCATCGATTCCCGAACCGACAACGAAACGACATTGCCAGACGGGGCATGTCGGCGATCCAGGTAGGCCATGGCGACGGGATAACCAAGCGTGGGCGAAAATGCCCCGCTGGTGACCTTCCCGATTGGTTTTCCCGACTTGTCCATGACGGCGTCGCCCTGCCTGGCGGCCCGACGGCCCTCAAGCCGGATTCCCACCCGAACAGGAAGTGTCGCGTCGTCCATCCGGGAAACCAACGCCTGCCTGCCCACAAAATCCTTTTCCATGTCCACCGAACGACCCAGTCCCGCCTGGAAGGGATCAGTCGCCGAATCCAGTTCGTGCCCGTGAAGCGGCATTCCGGCCTCAAGGCGCAAGGTGTCGCGGGAGCCCAATCCGCATGGCGCCACACCGGCAGCCAGGAGCGAATCCGCAAGGGAGATCGCTGATTCAGCCGGCGCCACGATTTCGATGCCATCTTCGCCCGTGTATCCCGTGCGACTCACGCGCCAGGCCGAACCACCCAGTTGAGCCATTCTGCCCCGATAATTCCCAAGACCTTCAACGATGGACACGATGGATCCCGGGCAGGCCCCCCGCCATGCCGGCCCCTGCACCGCCAACATCGCCGTTTCCTGGGTGATATCTTCGAGTTTCGCGCCGGAAGGGCGGTGCGCTACCAGCCAATCCAGCATCGCGGCATGGTTTGACGCATTGACAACCAATCCCCAAGCGTCGGGCCAACGGGTCACCAGCACATCGTCGATGACCCCGCCGGCTTCGGAGCAAACAAGCGAGTAACGCGCCTGGCCTTCAGCCATGTCTCGAAGTCGGCAAGTCAGAAGGCGGTCAAGCCAATCGAGGGCCGAACTTCCACGGAAAAGCAATCGCCCCATGTGGCTGACATCGAACATGCCAGCTGATTTCCTGACCGCGTAATGCTCGGCGAGGATCGAGGAATACTGAAGCGGCATCAAGTGGCCGGCAAAGTCGACCATGCGGGCGCCATGGGCCGCATGCCAGCCGGTAAGCGGCGTTTGGCGTGGTTTTGCTGATTCGGCCGGGATGAATCCTTCCATAACTTCATTGTTAACGCCCCCGGCCGCACGGTCCACCGGTCCGCCGGGTGGGCCAAACCAACTTCATCAAGATTCAGTCCGACTCCTGCCGATAGACACAGAGGCCTTGATTGCTTTTCCGGGCCGAGACTATGCCTTTAAAGGTCAGTCGCGGCAGGATGCTGCGGTCGCTTCGGCAATGGACGGCCATGGTGGCGTCAGGTTTTCAAACACTGGTGACAGTCGCGGGGCGGGCCCATGGCCCGGCCTTGGCAACCCTGATGCTGCTTGCTTGTGGCTGGACATCCGGCAACCTGCATGCGCAGCAATCGTACTACTCCGACCAGCCGTCCTTTCAGATACCCATCATCCCCGATCCGTCCGACAGGCGGACCTCGGCAATCCTTCTTCATGTTTCCGAGGATTACGGCAAGACTTTCCAGTATGTCGCCACGGCTTCCCCCAACCAAAGGGGGATACCGTTCAAGGCGCCCCGCGACGGTTGGTACTGGTTCGCGGTGCAAACCCAGGACAACACCGGGCAACTCAATCCCCAAACCATGGTCGGCGCCCAACCCGCCCTCAAGGTTTGCGTCGACACCCAGGCCCCCAACATTCTTTTGAAGCAAGCCGCTCCCAACAAGGATGGAACCCAGTCGGTGGAATGGGAAATCCGTGATGACAACCTTGACCTTCCCACCTTGAGGCTTGAATACAGGCCGCAAGGCGCCCGGGATTGGGTTCCACTTCCTGCCCAGCAGGTGCAGACTGGATCGCATGTCTTCAACCCGGGGATCACGACGCCTGTCGAGGTGCGACTCACCGTTCGGGACAAGGCCAGGAATGTGGGGGAACAGATTGTCTCTGGCAACGGCAAGGGGGGCGGCGCGGGTGGCACCGGACAGGTCATCATGGTCCGAAGCCGAAGATTCCAACTGAACTACAAGATCGATGACATCGGCCCCTCCGATGTGTCCAAGGTCGAAGTCTATTACACCCGCGACAACGGCCGCTCCTGGCGGAAGTATGATGCCGATGCACCGAAGGAACCTCCCTGCATACTCGAGGTTCCCGAGGAGGGCCGTTATGGATTCACCTTGGTGGCGCGCAGCGGAGTCGACCTGGGCGAGCAACCTCCCCGTCCGGGGGACGCTCCGCACATCATCGTGGAGGTTGATGAGACCAAACCGATCGTGAAAATTCTCAGCGCCGAGGTCGGTCGCGGTGCAGACCAGGGCTTGATGACACTCACATGGACAGCTTCCGACAAGTTCCTTGGAAACACCCCCATCAGTATCTCCTTCGCCCGCGACCCAAGCGGCCCATGGACACAGGCCCTCAAGGATCTCCCCAACACCGGACGGCATGTTTGGAAACTTCCCGCCGAAGGCTTGCCTTTCCAGTTCTTCCTCAGGGTTGAATGTTCCGATCAGGCTGGAAACATCGGCGTTTCGGCCTCGGCCTCCCCCATCAAGGTTGACTTGAACCTGCCCAAGGCCCGCGTCGTGGGTGTCGAGGTGGCTCCGGTAACGCCCGGCGGCTCCATCGCCCCGGCGTCGCCTGTCGCGCCACCCATGGCTCCCGCGGGTGGATTGCCTTCCGCTCCGTTGTCTCCTTCACCCGTTTCCCCTTCGGCGCCCATGGCTCTCCCCGGTTCGGGGATTCCCGCGGCGCCTCCAAGCGGCCTGCCCGCACCGCCCGCCGGATTGCCCCCTGCGGCGCCAACCGGACTCCCTGCCGTGCCACCAGCCATTCCCGCTTCCCCGGCCTCTGGCGGCCTTCCGCCCTTGCCGCCCGCTCCCGCTCCCTGAGCGGCTCGCCCATTTGATGTGGTACCCTGCCTAGGTCGCGGAAAAGGATGCGGCCATGCAGATGCTTGATCTTGTCGACAGGCCCCTTCCCAAGCCCTACCGCCCAAACTACGCCATCGCCGGCAAGGATTATTTCCTGCGTCTTGAAGCGATGCGGGCATTACGCCTGGCCTTCGGGGGCGATGGCGACGGCTTCACGCGCCACGAAGGCCCCAAGGTTGACTATGCGACCTTGGCCGACGACTTGGGCACCGGTTCCCTGTTCGGGGGAACACGGGTCGCGCTGGTCGATGACGCCGACACCTTCGTCACCAAAAATCGGGCCGCCTTGGAGAAACTCGCTTCGAACGCCGGGAGAAGCGGGGTCTTGGTTTTAGTGGTCGATTCTTTGCCATCGAACACGAAGCTCGCGAAAATCATCGGGGAGGAGGGCACCCTCCGCTGCGAGGTGGACGCGAAGGGCTTCAACCCGGCCTCATGGTGCCGCGCGCGCTGCCAGCAAGCCCACGGAAAGAAGTTGATGCCCGAGGCGGCGCAAATCGTCGCCGAACAGCATGGCAAGGACCTTGGCCTTCTCGACATGGAATTGGCCAAGCTGGCGGCCGCGGCGCCGGGCGACTCGATCGACGCCTCCCTTGCCGAATCGCTTTCCGGAACCACCGCCCAGGCCGTGGTCTGGAAGGTGTTCGACGCCATCGCGGCGGGCCAGGCTTCTTTGGCCCTGCGAATCATGGACGACCAGTTCTCGCATGGTGGGACGCCCGTTGAGAACAGCATGAAATTCAATGGCGCCCTGGCGTTCCACATGCGTCGTGTCGCCAAGGCGGGCAGGAAGGTGATGGGGGGAACGCCGATGCGTCAGGCCCTCAACGAATCGGGAATAGCGCCCTTCGCCGCCGGCCCGGCCGAAAAGATGCTCATGCACCTCGGGCGGCGGCGGATCGCGAGGCTTTCAGAAGACCTTGTGAGGCTCGACATGGCGCTCAAGGGTGGCAGCAGGCTGCCTCACCGCGCCCTCTTGGAACGGTTCATCATCCGACTCTCAGGGGCCCGTGAATGAATCAGGCGGCTCCGCCCTTGCTCGCCTACACGATGGGTGACGCCGCGGGCATCGGCCCGGAAATCATCGCCCGGGCCTGGCGCGGGCTCTCGGAACGGGCGCGGGCCGTGGTGATCGGCGACCCGGAAGTCATCGGCAGGGCGGCCAAACTGGTTGGCATCGGCGACAAGGTGGCATCCGTCCGGGACCCGGGCGAGGCCCAAACCGGAACGATTCCGGTCATCAGGCCGATGGGTTCGCCGGATGTGTCGAAGGTGCCCGATGGCAAGGTCGACGCGCGGGCGGGACGGGCCGCCCATGACTATTTCTGCCACGCCATCGACCTTGCACTTGCCGGCAAGGTCGACGCCATCGTCACGGCGCCACTTCACAAGGAGAGCCTGCGCCTTGGAGGTATCAGGCATCCCGGCCACACGGAGATCATCGCCGAGCGAACCGGTGTGGCTTCGTTTGCGATGGTGCTCGCCGTACCGGGGCTTGCGGTCATCCATCACACGCTGCACATGGGTCTTCGCGAGGTTTTCGACCATCTCGATTCCGGTTCCATCGCCGGCAGGGCCGCCCTCCTTCACAACCTTCTGAAGTCGATGGGCATCGCGAAACCGCGCCTGGGACTCACCGCTCTCAATCCCCACGCCGGTGAGCACGGGCTTTTTGGCGATGAGGAGGAACGGTTCCTTGAGCCCGCCGTGGCCAGGGCTCGCGGCGCTGGCATCGATCTGGGCGGCCCCTATCCCGCCGACACTCTCTTCTTCAAGGCGCTGGGCGGCGCCTTCGATGGCATCGTGGCGCTGTACCACGACCAGGGTCATATCGCGCTGAAACTGGCGGGCCGCGGAAGGGCTGTGAACATCTCCGCCGGATTGCCCATCATCCGCACATCGGTGGCCCATGGCACGGCATTCGACATCGCGTGGCAGGGCTTGGCCGATGAGTCGGGAATAGTGACAGCGACGGACTACGCCCTCCGCTTGGCCGCCGGCCGGGGGGCAAATCGTGGTTGACCCAACCGCCGGGCGAGGTCAAGATTCCATTTGGCAAGGAGCGAGTCATGAGCGAATCAACTTTCGGGCGGGGCAAGGTTTACGACAGCATCACGGAATGCGTTGGCAACACGCCGCTCATCCGTTTTCGCCGAGTCACCGATGGTGCCGGCGCCACCGTCCTGGGCAAGCTTGAAAATTTCAATCCCCTTTGGTCGGTCAAGGATCGCATCGGCGTGGCGATGATCGAGGATGCCGAACGCGCCGGAAAGATCAAGCCGGGCACCGTGATCGTCGAACCGACTTCAGGCAACACCGGGATCGGACTGGCGTTCACCTGCGCCGCGAAGGGTTATCGCCTCATGGTGACAATGCCCGAGACGATGAGCCTGGAAAGGCGCCGCCTCCTCAAGGCGTTCGGAGCCGAGATCGTGCTCACACCGGGCGACCAGGGGATGCGCGGCGCCGTGTCGAGGGCCGAGGAGCTGGTGAGGGAGATGCCCAACGCCTTCATGCCCATGCAGTTCAACAATCCGGCCAATCCCGAGATCCACCGGCGGACAACCGCCGAGGAGATCTGGAAGGACACGGCCGGCAATGTCGACATCCTGGTCAGCGGCGTCGGCACGGGTGGCACCATCACCGGATGCACCGAGGTGCTCAAGCAAAGGCGTCCGGGGTTCAAGGCGATCGCCGTTGAACCGGCCACAAGCCCGGTCATCACCCAGAAGATGGGCGGACAAGAACTCAAGCCCGGCCGGCACAAGATCCAGGGAATCGGGGCCGGGTTCATCCCCGGAATCCTGAACCTGGGCATCATCGACGAGGTGGTGCAGGTGAGCGACGACGACTCCTTCGCCATGGCCCGCCGCCTGGCCAAGGAAGAGGGCATGCTCTGCGGAATCAGTTGCGGCGCGGCGGCACATGTGGCCGTCGAGGTGGCCAAGCGTCCCGAGAACAAGGGCAAGACGATCGTGGTCATTTTGCCGGACCTTGGAGAACGCTACCTCAGCACCCCGCTTTATCCCGAATAACTCCCTCCATCCGGCTTCGCCGGAGGCGCCTCGAGAACGCCCACGGCGAAGCCGGTTTTCCGCCATCCATCCAATCCACATCCCCACGATGCTCCCCTTTCATGGTCTTGAAAGGGGAATTATTTTCGAATGCCGCGCGGGGCGTGTTCGGGCCGGTTCGGGACTTGATGGGCCCGGGGGAACAAAACCCGACGGCTTTTCCGCCTGATCGCCGGACATGGTCTTCCGGGCGGGCCGGGCGAACCTTGGAACTGAAACCGGGCCCCGGAGTCTCGCCGCGCCTCCCCACCCAAACCATCCTCGGCCAAGGGCGGGTTTCCGCCTCGCGCGCCGCCCGACGCCGCGGTGACAAGCGCGTGAACCGGCAGGCCCATGACATCGATGCCGGCCGGGCGAAATCTCCCCTCAATGAATTGTCCCGACTGTCAGGCGAACAAACTGCGTGAGGCAGGGAGAAGCGAAAGGCAACGGCCGGATACTTCACCCCCGGAATGAATCTTCCCACCATTCAGGCGAATACGGGGGAAGGAACGCAGCCAAGGAGCACACGACCATGACGCAACCAACCATCGCCATCAGCACCAACCGCCCCAACCTCGTTGTCGGGGTGGCGGCAAGCCTTGAGGCCAGGGGACTTTCCGTCCGCCTGGCCCGCGGTTCCCGCAAGGATGATTTCCAGGTCACCTACAAGCCCGGGGTGTCTCTGGCCCGTGTGGCCGAGGTGGTTTCCGCTCTCAATCCCGCCGAACCTGACACCGTCAGGGAGGAGGCCGAGCAGGACCACGACATCGTTGTCAGCCTTCCCGTCAACAGCAGGGGAAGCGAATCGCATCGGCAAACCAGCGTGGAGATCGTCGCCGATTCCGAGGCTCTCGCCATCAAGCTCCGTGACTTTTTCCAGTCGTTGGGATACGCGCAAATCAGCCACTCCGTGGGCGGCGTCACGGCCAACACGCTGTCGATGGCTGATGATGTTCCCACGGGAATCGTCGCGCTGATACGCCTCAAACTGTTGGAACTGGGTTGCGCCGTCGGACAGGTCGAGTCCAGCCGAAGCCGCCCCAGGCACTACGGAAACAAGATCCGCGTCGAGGCCAGGGACCGCGTGCTCGAGTCGTTGCCGGCCGTGGAACGGTTTCCCGTCCATGTGTCCAGCGACAGCCTCGAGTTCGGGCAGGAACTGGTCGAACTGCTGGCCGGCCATGGTTTCCATGTCCAACTGGGTGAACCGCTTGATTCCGCCAAGGCGATCGTGAACCCGCCCGCCATCAAGGTCGGCGCGATGGGAGGAATCGCCGGCCTTCCCTCAAGGGGCATGCTCTTCCATGTCGTCGAGGAATACCTCAGGTCCAAGGAGGTTGACCTCGACCGCTACCCGCTGTCGATGCCCGTTCCCCCCGGCACCCAGTCGGTTCCCGTGGAACCCGGAACCAGCACGGTCACGGCGGCCGTTGTGGTTCTTCCAGTGGCCGCCTGCCTTGCCGGCAAGGCGCGCTCCTGCGGCGGCGCCTTCCATGACCGATTCAATGTCAAGATCCGAACCGATTGCCCCGAGCATTCCATGGTGACCGATCTTCGTGAAAGGCTGGCCGGCGACGGCTTCTCCCACATCGAGGTCGAACTCTGCGGCGAACGCGATATCCGCCGACTGCCCCTCAATGTCAGCGTCGGGGCGGCCTTCCTTCATTCGTCGGTCATCGAATCGGTGCGTGACGCCGTGACCCATGCCACCCGCCCGCTCCTGGACTCGGGCATCGCCGTCAGGTTCGATTCCCGCTTCAACCCCGAGGATCCGGACATTTTCATCAACCTGCCGGTCATCGGCTGGGAGGATGGATCCATCGTGGAGGAGATGGGCAACGCCGAGGGATTCGACATCAAGATCCACTGCGAGGATCCCGCGGAATGGGATGATGTCATCGACAAGTTCCGCGCGATGGGTTTCGATGAGTTCGACATCGAGTCGGCATCCGTCTCCCGTCCGGAGATGAAGTTCGGCGGGGCGCCGGCAAGGCTGCTCGATCGAGTCGCCAAGGTCGTGGGGGATCACTCCGGCGTGGTCCTTGGCAGGACCAAGGCATGGCCCGATCCCGACGACGACATTTATGTGTTCCTCCCCCGCCGTCCGTCCCGCGGGCCGGGCGGGCGCGGTGATGAATCGGATGATGTGGATCCGTTTTTCAACGACGACGCGGACGATGCCGAATCCTGGAGGCCTCCCATGGAGGCCGATGGCCCCTTCGTGCAGGCGACGGGCGGCAAGGTCCGCGTCGGCGGCATCGAGCTGCCGAGGCGCTCCGGACGACGCGACCCGCTGGCCCCGGCGACCGACCGCTTCGCCCACTTCTGCCTGGACGAGAAGACGGCAGAAACCCTGCGACATGTGGCCGTCTCCGTGCTCATGAACGAGCCTTGCCTGCTCGAGGGTGAAACCTCGACCTCGAAGACCTCCACGATCGAGTACCTGGCTTCCTTGCTCGGCCAGCCGATCGTTCGGATCAACCTGAACGGGCAGACCGACACCGGCGAACTGCTCGGCCGCTTTGTCCCCAACGAGCTCGCCGGGGAAGGCCAGTCCCAGGCGGGATGGCGCTGGCAGGATGGCCTGGTGATCCAGGCCCTGCGCAACGGATGGTGGCTGCTGCTCGACGAGATCAACCTCGCCGAGACGCAGATCCTCGAGAGGCTGAATTCCCTGCTGGAGGCTCATCCCTCGCTCGTCCTGACCGAGCATGGCAACGAGATCTTTGGCGACAATGGAACGCCGATCCATCCAGATTTCCGAATCTTCGGAACCATGAACCCGGCCGAATACGCCGGCAGGAGCGTGATGAGCCCGGCCTACAAGGACAGGTGGCGAGGCTTCCGCCTTGTGCCGACCCCCGGAGAACCGGAATACCGTTCCATGCTCAGGCTGATGGTCCTGGGCCAGCAACCCAGCCTGGTGGTCGATGGAACCGCTTATCCGGGCGCCCAGGTTGAGCCAAGTCATCCCGGATTGGATGGCCTTGAGGGAATCGAGGACGAGTTGGACTCCCTCGCCAGGTTCCATGCCACGGCGGCAAGCGCCGCGGCTGACGGAAACGGTTCGCTGGCGGCGCGCCGCAAGGAGAGGCCGGTGTTCACCCGCCGAAGCCTGCTGAGCGTTCTGGACTTCGTTTGCCGCGTGGTGCGTCCGGCGGCGGGAACCCCGGCCGGCGCGGCGCTTCGCCAGGCGGCGGTCCGCTACTATGCCGACCGCGTGGGGGCCGATGACGACAGGCAAGTGCTCCTGAGGCTTCTCGAGGCCTCGGGCCTCGGACAGGAGACCACCCGATGAGTGATCTGAAAAACCACATAGGCGCCACGCCCATCGACCTTCTTCGCGGACTGGCATCGGGGCTCTGCCACGATGCCAGGATCACCGTCGAGGAGTCTCCCGGCCAAAACTGGGCCTACGACCCGGACAGGAATGTGATCCTCGTCGGGGCTGACGACCTCCGCCGCAAGGGTGTGCTGCCCTGCGCCGCGATCCTGGCCCACGAGACCGCTCACTTCCATATCTCCCGGTACAACATGTACCGGTTCGAGCATCGTTCCGTCCCGATTTTGAGGATCTTCTTCAACGCCCTGGAGGATCCCCGCGTTAATAACTGGATTCAGGGGCGATACCCCGGCACACGCCGGTGGTTTCAGGCCCTTTTGGCGGCGGAAGGCTTCATCCGCTGCGCCATGCACGGACCGGAACACATGGTGTTCGGGCTCCGAAACTGCGCCGAGGCCCTCATGGGCTGGGACACATCACGGATGCCTGCCATCCGCTCGGCCCGCCTCGCTGGCGCGCTTGAACGGACGGCCAAGGCGCGCAGGGCTTTCAGCGAAATCCTTCCGGGGCACGGAACCGGCGGCAGCGGTCCGGCCGAATCCCCCGGACGCCCATTCTTGACGGAAGTGGCGCCCCGGCTTCTCAATCCCGTTCCCGCCGTGATGACGGCGCGGGAACAGGAAGTGCATCTGTTCCAAATGCGCGCCATCCAACTGGCCCTTCAGGAAATCCTCCCGGCGTTCGACGAACTGCTGGAAGCCGACACGACACGCCTCGCCCAGGCGATGCACAAGGAACCCAACCTCCTGCGCATGGCCCATGCCGCCGCCAACGGCAACGCCGGACCGGCCCTGGGACAAATGGCGATCGGATTGGGCCTGCGTCTTTGCCCTGATCCCGATGCTTCGTTGACGGTTTCCAGCCAGCTTCATGACTTGGCCCTCCGCCTTCTGGAAGGCTGCTGCTCGGGCCAGGGAATGGGCACGGGCGGCTGCGATTCCCCCCGACGGGCCAACGGCAAGCCTCGCCCCGCGTCCGCCCGCCGCCCCTCGGGAGCGGGCGTCTGCCCTCCACCGAGGCCCATGAAAAACCAAGAAGGCCGCAAGGAGAATTACGAATCCACCCGCGGCCGACTTGAACCCCAGATCCGCCGTTTGGTGAGCGGCATCGAGGATGTGCTCACGCCTCGAAGGCGACTTCGCGAGGAGAGGGGACACGCCAGCGGCCACAGGCTCGACATGCGCGAGGTCATCCGGTTCGAAGCGGACCCGCGCCGCCATGACCGCCTATGGTGCCGACGCAACATTCCCAACCGCCGCGAATTGGCCGTGAGCCTGCTGGTTGACCTTTCCGGTTCGATGTCATCAAACGGGAAGATCCAGGCCGCCTTTGCCGGAACAGTCCTTTTGGTGGAAATGCTTCACAGGCTGAAGGTTCCGTTCGCCGTCAACGGCTTCCAGGACAAGTTGGTCCCGTTTTGCGAACCAGGCGGCGTTCTCACGCCTGAACTGATTGACAAATTGTCATGGATGCCCGCGGAAACGAATGGTTGCCGGCCCGGCGGAAACAATAACGCGGGAATCAATGACGATGGTCCCTGCCTGCTGGCCGCCGCCGAGCAACTCTCGGCCTTTCCCGCCACGCATCGCCTGCTGATATGCGTCAGCGACGGTGAGCCGGCGGGTCCGGGTGACTGCAAGCGCAACCTGCGCCAGGCTGTCTCCACGATCAGTTCCCATCCGGCGATGGCGCTCGTGGGACTCGGGCTGGGCAACGGCACCGACCATGTCTCGAAATACTACCCGCGCCACATCGCCAATGTGCCGGAAAACCAGTTCGCCGACAGGATCGGCAGGGTGCTCATCGAGACGCTGATGGCCCTTTGAAAGACCGGTGCCGATTGGCTTTCCGTCCATCCCTTGGTATGATCGGGAGTCCGCCGCGCGAGTCTTTGGCGTCCGGTGATGTACCGGACGCCCGTGTCGGCCCAACCCCTTGATCGGCGCGATGTCAAACGACTGAAGCGCCGGGATGATCCGGAACCCCTCATGGTCAATCGCAACCTCCTCCGTGAACTTGTTTCCGACCAGGACATCGAACTTGAGATGGCCCGCGCCTTCGCCCGCCAGGACAGCGAGGCGGGCGAGGCCGCCGACATTGAGAACTGGCTGCGCGACGAGAAGCAGACATTCGACGCCAACAAGCTGGTCAACGGCCGAGTGGCCAACATCGTCGGCGACAAGGTGATCGTTGACATCGGCTACAAGAGCGAAGGCGAGATCCCGCTCGACGAGTGGCGGGAGGAAGGCGTCGACAACCCCGTTTTCCCGAAGGTCGGGGACGAGGTGCAGGTGCTCCTGGATTCCGTGGAGGATGAGTCGGGAACAATCCAGCTGAGTTTCCGCAAGGCTCGCCGCCAGCGCGAATGGGAATCGATCATCCAGAAGCACAAGGAAGGCGATGTCGTCGACGGACTCGTCACCAAGAAGATCAAGGGCGGCCTGCTCGTCAACATCGGCGTGAATGTGTTCCTGCCGGCATCGCAGGTCGACATCCGTCGTCCGCCCGACATTGGCGACTACATCGGCCGCACCATCCAGTGCAAGATCCTCAAGATCGACGAACCCCGCCGCAACATCGTCGTCAGCCGCCGCAAGCTCCTGGAAGACCAGCGCGAGGAGATGAAGCGCAACCTGCTGTCGGAAATCGCCGCCGGCCAGGTCCGCAAGGGAATCGTCAAGAACATCGCCGACTTCGGCGCGTTCGTCGACCTCGGGGGCATCGACGGCCTCCTCCACATCACCGACATGACCTGGGGGCGCATCAGCAACCCCCATGAGATCGTGCGGATCGACCAACCGATCGAGGTTTACATCATTTCGGTCGATCGCGACCGGGAGAAGATCGCGCTGGGCCTCAAGCAAAAGACCGCGAGCCCCTGGAGCAGCGTCCAGGACAAGTATCCCGTGGGCTCCAAGCACATGGGCGAAGTGGTCAATGTCATGAGCTACGGCGCCTTCGTGAAGCTCGAATCGGGCATCGAGGGCCTTGTCCACATCAGCGAGATGAGCTGGACCAAGCGCATCAACCATCCCAGCGAGCTTGTGAGCGTCGGGGAGCAGGTTGAGGTGCAGGTCCTCAACATCAACCGGGACAAGCAGGAGATCTCCCTGGGGATGAAGCAGGTCCAGTCCAATCCCTGGGACAAGGTCGCCGAGCGTTACCCCAAGGACACCGTGGTCACCGGCGTGGTGCGCAACCTCACCAACTACGGCGCCTTCGTGGAAATCGAGGAGGGCATCGACGGGCTTCTTCATGTCAGCGACATGAGTTGGGTCCGGAAGGTCACCCATCCAAGCGAGGTCCTTCAGAAGGGCGACACCGTCACCTGCGTGGTGCTCAATGTCGACCAGGAGCGCAAGCGGATCGCCCTGGGACTCAAGCAAATGAAGAACGACCCGTGGGACACCGATATTCCCGCCCGCTACCGCAACGGCGAGGTGAAGACCGGGAAGGTGACGAAAATCACCAATTTCGGCGTCTTCATCGAACTGGAACCGGGGCTTGAGGGATTGCTCCACATCTCGGAACTTTCCGACCAGAAAATCGACAACCCCGAGTCGCTCGTCAATGTTGGTGACGACATGGAGGTGAAAATCCTCCGGGTTGATGTTCCCGAGCGCAAGATCGGCCTGAGCCGCAAGCGCCTGGGCTGGACGGCCGAGGAAGACGAGGCCAATCCTCCCGCTCCCGCGGCGCTGAACGCCGGCGGCAGCGGCTCGTCGACCCCGGCGGCACCGGCCGCGGCGCCGGCCCGCCAGTCGCGCGAACTTCGCGGCGGCACCGGGTCGGGCGGCAACCTGATCGAGATTCCGCCGTCCTGACACGGAGGACACTTGGTTCCCGTATCGTTGGTTGAACGACAGGGAACGCCAGTTGTGACGGCTGACACGGTCGCGCCCATCCTGCCGGCCGTGTCAGTACTACCAGGGAAAGGTTCGAAGGTGGGCCCCACCGGGCCTTGCTTTCGTCGATGAGAGGAGAAGCAGGCGACGATAGTCATGAGGTACGCGGTGGGAACCATGCGGGTTTCCCGCCGCCCCGGCCGGAACGGCCGACCTGCAGCACCCGCTGGCCCGCGCGACAAAAGCCGGAAAACAACATGACGCGACCCCGCCGAACCTCCTCCAGCGCCGTCCAATCTCCCCTCGAGACTTACCTCAGGGAAATCAACGAAACCGCGCTACTCACCGCGGATGAGGAAAAAATGCTCGCCTACCGCATCGCCGAGGGCGATGGCGCGGCGCGCGACCGGATGGTGCGGGCCAACCTCCGCCTCGTGGTCAACATCGCCCGCAGCTACACGAACAAGGGTTTGGCGCTTCAGGATCTCATCGAGGAAGGCAACCTCGGACTCTTGCGGGCCGTTGAGGGTTTCGACCCCACGATGAACACCCGCTTCAGCACCTACGCCAGTTACTGGATCAAGCAGTCGATCAAGCGGGCGCTGGTCAACACCGCGAAAACCATCAGGGTTCCCGCCTACATGGTCGAACTCCTGGCCAAATGGCGCCGCGCGAGCGCGCAACTTCAGGAACAACTGGGACGCGCTCCCACCCAGGAGGAAGTGGGACGGGCCCTGGAACTTCCCCGCAAGAAACTCGCGATCATCAAGAAGGCGATCAAGGTGTACAACACCGTGCCGCAGGCCGACCAAGGCGATTCCGGTTGGTCGCTCGACGAAATGCTGATGGATTCGGCCACCAAGGCGCCCGATGTCGAAATGGTCGAGGCCGACAGCCTCAAGCATGTGATGGTTCTTCTTGAGAGGATGGACAAGCGCGAAGCCACCGTTCTCAAGCTGCGATTTGGCGTGGATGGCGACCAACCCCTCACACTCAAGGAAATCGGCGAACAACTGGGACTGACCCGGGAGCGGGTCCGCCAGATCGAATGCGAGGCGTTGGGCAAGTTGCGCGAAAGCATGCAAGTCGACTGATCGGAAGTTTCCTCCAACTTCACTTATTTTTCCCCGACTCAACCCGACACCCCCTCCCGGGCGATACATACCTCAGAACCGTTTCACCTTCTCCCGCACGAGGGGTGTCGTGGTAAGCAACCTCCTTTTGGAGGGACTGGCCGGGTTGTTGCTGGGCGTGTCGCCTATGGCAACTCCCGCGGCGGTTCCCTCCGCAACATCGCCGCAGGCGATGAGACAGTGGCTGTCCGGACAGGAAGCCATGCGCGGTGGCAGGCCCCGCCAGGCCATCATCGCGTACCATCAGGCCCTCAAGGCCGATCCGTCGCTGACCAGGGCGCACCTGAGCCTTGCCGCGGCGCATCTGGACTTGCAGGAGGATCACCTGGCAGCCGATCACCTGCGTCGTTACCTCGACAAGGAACCGACGCATGTGCAGGTTCGCCAGCACCTGGCCGATCTCCTGTGCCGACTGGGTCAGGGCGCCCTTGCCGAAGCCCAATACCGCCGCACACTCGCCGACCTCCCCCCTACGGATGCCGGCACCGCGGGGCGAATCCACTGCCATGGAAAGCTGATGGAACTGGCCCTGGCGATGAACAATCCCGGCGCGGCTCACCTTCATCGAGGGATCGGTCTTTTCCTGCTCGCCAGCCAGGTAAGCCTTGCCGCGCCCGAGGATCGCGTTCGCCCCGAACCTCTCCTTTGCCGCGCCGCGGGGGAACTTCTCAAGGCGCAGCATGAGGATACCGAATCCAGCCTTCCCGCCTGGTACCTCCATCAGGTCTGGCATCTGCTGGGACAGGAGCACCTGGCCCGGATGTGGCTTGACAGGGTTTTGGACGACCCGACGCTCAAGGACCTCGACCAGGGTGAGCGGATGGAGTTGGCGCGCATGAGACAGGACATCTCAAGCCAGAACCGCCTGTTCACGCGCTGATCGCCAACGGTTCGCTTGCCCAAAGCGTTATGCCAGAGGAAGGGTTCCCGCTGCTGGCGAATGCGTCGGCAGCGGGTAGAGTAGTGGCAGGACTGCCAATACATCGGGCCATTCCCCTTTCCTTGAGGGCCAATACATGTCTCCCCGGCACTTTGCGGGCGCCTCCCTACTCGTGGCGGCCCTGGTCGGCACGGTTTTCCTTCCGTCCGCCCTGGCTCAGGGTGATGACCTGAAGACCGCCTACGCCAAGTACCAGAAAGGTCGCGGCATGCTGGGCCCATGGATGGCCGGAACCAAGGATTACGAGAAGGGCAACAAGGAGCACCGCGACGCCGTCGAGGGTTACACCCGTTTCGTTGTCTTCGGCAACACCTACCGAAACAGGCTGGTTCCCAAGCAGGATCCCACCGCCGAAAAACTGCTCACCTTGGCCGATGAGGTCACCCGCGACCTTGAAAAAGGCATGATCAAGGCATTTGAAATGCCCTACGGGCCGGACCTCCTTCTGGCCTTCGAAAGGAGCCTTCTCAAGAGTTCCAAGGAACTGCTCGACGGCAACACCGAGCAATACGCCCGCCTCAACGGATCGCGGGCCCTGCCGGCATTGGGTATCGGCCTCGGTTCGCGGACCAAGGACAACAAGGCCGTGCTCGACCTCAAGGGCCAGATGGAAATCGCCTCAGGCCTCACATCGCTGGCCAACGACATCACCGCCAAGGCGTTCGCTGGAAATCCCAGGGATGATGGCGCCGCCCTTTACGCCATGCGCGGCGTGAAGGAGATGTACAGGTCGCTGGCC
>JAGWVO010000507.1 GCA_018970845.1 Planctomycetota bacterium | reverse complement strand
GCCATGACACCCAGCATGATCGCATTCGAAGTGTTCCGCGCTGGCCATGCGATATTTGAATTGAAGTCCTTGGAATCAACCCGAGGAAGCAGTTTTGTGCCTTCAGAAAGACTTTTGAGCATCGTGTTGACTCCAGGAAGTATGGCGCCTCCCCGAAACACGCCTTGGCGATCGATCCAGTTGATGGTCGTCGCTGTTCCCATGTCAACGACTATGCAATCACGAACGGATCCCATTCTCAACCAGGCCGCCCATGCGGAGGCGACCCTGTCGATGCCCACTTTTTCGGGGTTTTCCAAGTCAAGCAAGGGCCCAACAGATGCCGGGGAAAGAATCAGTTCACATTTCTTGCCAATCGATTCGAGGGCCATTCGCGATGCTTCAAGATTGTGCGGATGGACGCCGGCCAATTTCCAGTGAAGGACATTTTTTGGTACTGAACTGAAATCAGGCTGATCACCGTGCCAAAACCCATGGGAAAGCAGCCTTTCATCTGAATAAACCGCCCATTTGGTTCGTGTATTTCCTGAATCAACAGCTCCGACACAACCGATCATGTGCCAGCATCCGCTTGTTTTGTCGCTTCGTCATTCCTGAGGGCTGAACAAACCTTGCTGACAAGATCGGATAATCCACGGCCGGTGACCGCTGATATGGCCACAACCGGAAGTCCGGTTTCTTCCTGCAGGAGGGTTCTAATTTGATCTGAGCCTGTCAACTCCGACTTGCTCATGGCAATGACCTCAGGTTTTTCCTGAAGATCACAGCCATGAAGGGCCAGTTCACGCCGGAGCGTCTTGTAATTGTTGATGGGATTGCTGCCATCGGCTGGGAACGGTTCCACCATGTGAACCAACACCTTGGTTCGCTCCACATGGCGAAGGAACTCATGGCCCAGACCGACGCCAGCATGGGCGCCTTCGATGAGCCCGGGCAGGTCGGCCAGGATGAAAACTCTTTCGCCTCCCACATGAACCGCTCCCAAGTTCGGGTGTTTTGTGGTGAAGGGATAATCTCCAACCTCCGGATGGGCGCGACTCAATCGGCTCAACAGCGTTGATTTTCCAGCATTTGGAAATCCAAGCAATCCGACATCGGCAATCGTTTTGAGTTCCAGCGAGAGGACTCTTTCTTCTCCCGGCGTGCCAGGCTGAAACTCGCGTGGTGCCCGATTTGTGGATGAGGCAAAGGCCCTGTTACCCCTTCCCCCTTTCCCCCCTCTGGCGACGACAACCTCGTCACCTTCTGTGGATAGATCCCTCAGGATATGGCCTCGGTCCCGATCCATGACGGTGGTTCCTGGGGGAACAAGAATCAGAAGGTCATGGCCTTTTTTTCCGTGGCAGTTGTCACCACCTCCACGCCCGCCAGACGGCGCATTCCAATGAGTGCGGTTCAGAAGTTCGGAAAGGCTATCGGCATTCGAGGAGGCTCGGATCAGGACGCTTCCACCGTCTCCCCCATCACCACCATCGGGACCGCCCTTGGGAATATATTTTTCACGCCGAAAGCTGCTGCAGCCGGAGCCGCCATCGCCCCCCCTGACATGAATGACTGCCCGGTCGACAAACATGCTTGAGTGATCCCGTGGTGAATATCGTGATCATTTTATCGAATGGATTTCCGAGGGAACCCATGTCTGTTTCAATAGGCGTTTTCATGAACAAATCCCTTGAATATTGTCATCCAAAGGATTTTAATATCCAGAAATGGCGTCCAATGGGTGATGTAGAACAGGTCGTATTGGATTCGTTTGCGCAAGGATGTGTTTCCGCGCCATCCATGAACCTGGGCCCAACCGGTGATACCGGCCTTGACGGCATGCCGAGACATGTAATTGGGAATTGTCTTGCTGAATCTTGAAATGAAAACAGGCCGTTCCGGTCGTGGCCCAACCAGGCTCATATCGCCCACGAGCACATTCCAGAACTGGGGAAGTTCATCAAGGCTGGTCTTTCGGATGAATTTGCCCACAGCGGTGGTTCGGTCATCTCCTTTTCTGGCCCAGACCGCCCCCGTCCCGGATTCCGCGTCAACCCTCATCGAGCGGAATTTCAGCATTTGAAAAGAAGTTCCATTGAGGCCACAACGCTCCTGCCGGAACAAAATGGGGCCCCGACTAGAGATCTTGACGGCTATAGCCACCGCAGCCAGCACCGGCGACAGGACAATCAAGGCCATGGCTGAAAGGATGATGTCCATCGTTCTCTTCACGAGGATATTGATTCCAAAGTGCGGGCTTTCCCTCAAGCCAATGACTTGCTGACCTTCGAGGTTGCTGGAGCGTAGGCTCATTGTTGCAAGGCCCGGCAGGTCGGGAACCATCCTTACATCGACCAACGATTGCCCGAGAATCTCAAAGACTCCTCTGGCTTCATGCATGCGTCGGGCCGGCAAGGCAATGAACACATGGCCGACACCATACTTTTCAAGGAGCATCGGCAGGTCCGAGACCCTTCCCAAGACATCCAAATCATGACAATAAGCATGAGGATTATCTTCGATAAAGCCAATGGGGCGGATTCCCATCCAAGTCACGCGCCGCAGGGCCTTTGCCGTTCTTCTCGCTACCTTCCCG
>JAGWVO010000506.1 GCA_018970845.1 Planctomycetota bacterium | reverse complement strand
GATCCGCCGCAGGCTTCGCGGCGAGGCTGTCTGAGGAAGCCCGGGGCGGGCCAAGCCCCGGGATGCCTCCACGCGGGCCGATCAACCCGTGATGATGATGCGACCGGGCGCGGACGGAACGAGCCAACGGGCGCTTGCCGCGGCAAGGTTGTTGGAAACCGCTTGTTCAGTTCATTCCTGGCGTTCGCCAGCTTGACCTTTCACACCGCCACAAGGGCGCCGTCGGCATGCGCCGAGCGGACCAGCGCGTCGAGCACCTGCTGGGTCTTCACAGCGATGTCGCCCCAGAACGGATCCGGCTTGCCGGAAAGCGCCAGCCTGGAGAAATTGCGGATCATGTTCGTCTCCTGGCTGTCGGGCGCGCCATCGGGCTGCTCGGGCGCGGCATGGCGGCGCGGATGCGACTGCATCCGGAACGAGCAACCATTGATGTCGAAGTGCGCGTTGTTCACCTCGAACGCCGACTCGCATCCCTGGTAGGGCAGCACGAAATCGGGAATGTGCAGCCAGCCCTTGTCGCCGCTGATGTGGGCCCACTGCTGGTGCTGGGTGCGGAACGAGTTGAAGAACGAGGCGGTCACCCCGCCGGGGAAGAACAGCTCGGCGGAGAATTCCACCGGCACCAGCTTGCCCGGCTGCCCCTGGCCGACAAGCAGACGGCCCGAGACCTTCTCGGGCATCTGGTAACGCATGATGAACAGGGAGAGCCGGGTGTTGTACCAGCCCAGGTCGCCAAGGCATCCCAGGGGCTCGAGCGCGTGGTCCGCGCGGATGTTGCCCGAGAAGAACTCGGGCGGAGCGGCGAAGCTGAACTGGCTGGTGATGCGGCGGATGGCTCCCACCGATCGGCCGTCGTCGAGCGCCTGGCGCACCAGGGGCAACCGGGCGCTGTGCATGAACATGACGCCATCCATGAACTGCACCCCCGCCTTGGCGCACGCGGCAACCATCGAGTTGACCTCGGCGAGGTTCGAGCCGCACGGCTTCTCGCACAGCACATGCTTGCCCGCGGCGGCGGCCTTGAGCACCCACTCGGCGCGGATGCCGGTCGGCAACGGGATGTACACGGCGTCGACATCGTCGCGGCGCAGGAGGTCGTCGTAGGCGACCGCGGCGACGGCGCCGCCCGGAGGCACCTCGGCGGAGCAGGCGTCGATGAACGCCCGGGCCCTGGAAGGCTCGCGGCTGGCCACGGCGCTGACGCGGGCGTTGCCCGACAGGCGGATCGCCTTCCAGTTCTTGCGGGCGATTGTCGCGGCACCCAGGATTCCGAATCGGCAAACCGTCATGATTCCATCCTCCCCCGATGGGATCAGGCTATCGGGCCGGCGGGCCGTCGAACACCACCGGTTTTCCCTTGCCGGCGGGCCGTCGATGCCTTGCAATGAAACAAGCCCGCCCAAGGTTCGCACCCCGCAGGAGACCGCCGCATGAGTTTGCCGCTGCTGATCGCGTCGTTGGCGCTGGGCGCCGACGCCCCCGCTCCCGCCCCCAACAAGGCCGAGGAGAAAGCCGCCGCGGCGTTCGACCCGGCCCGCGCCGCGGCGTTCCTCGACCAGATCAACCTCGCCTGGACCCGCCAGCGCAAGTGCGGCACCTGCCACACGAACTATCCGTATGTGGTGGCCCGGCCGCTGGTCTCCAAGCCGGGCGCGGAACACGCCGAGGTGCTCGGCTTCTTCCAGGACAGGGCCCGCAACTGGGACAAGAACGCCCCCCGCTGGCCCGCCGAGGTGGTGGCCACGGCGCAGGCGCTGGCGCTGCACGACCGGCTGACGGGCGCCAAGGCCGCCAGCGAGCCGGCGAAAATGGCCTTGGAACGGACATGGAAACTGCAGCGGGCCGACGGCGCGTGGGACTGGCTCAAGTGCGATTGGCCACCCTCCGAAAGCGACGACGGCTACGGCGCCGTGGCGGCCCTGCTGGCGGCGACCGCCGCGCCCGGCTACCTCGAAGGCAACGGCGAGGGCGTGGCCCGGGTGGAGCGGATCGTCTCCTACCTGAAGACCGTCAAGGACCTTCCGCTGCACCACCGCCTTCACCAGGCGTGGGCCGCCACCTACGACGCGCGCGCCATGGGGGCGTCGGATCGCGACAGCGCGCTTGACGCCCTGGTGAAGCTCCAGCGGGCCGACGGCGGCTGGAACCTCGCCTCGCTGGGCAAGTGGAAGCGAAAGGACGGCACCATGAACGACGCCGAGGCGGCGCCGTCCGACGGCTACGCCACGGGGCTGGCGGTGCTGGTGTTGAGCCGCTGCCGGGGCGCTTCCGACGCCACGCGCAAGGGCGTGGAATGGCTGCGCAAGGAGCAGAAGGATTCCGGCCGCTGGTTCACGAGGTCTCTCAACAACGACAAGGCGCACTTCATCACGCACGCGGGCACGGCTTACGCGGTGCTGGGCCTTCACGCCGCGGGGGCCCTCCCTGCGGGCGACTCGGTGAAGCCATGATCGGGCTCGCCGCAGCCCTGTTGTGCCTGGGCGCCGACGCGCCCGCCACGGCCGCGGTCCGCTCCGGCGCGGCGGCGGCCGAAGGGCGCGGCGGAGCGTCGCGCGCGGAATCGAGACCCGCCGCGGCCCCG
>JAGWVO010000035.1 GCA_018970845.1 Planctomycetota bacterium | reverse complement strand
TGTATGATGAAAATGATGAAAACACCTCGAATGTGGTGGATGTTTACATCCGCTACCTTCGCACGAAGATCGACCGGTCGTTCTCGCCACCGCTCATCCTCACCCGCTGGGGAGAGGGCTATATGCTCCGCGACGAGAACACCCCGGCCGAGGTAGGAAAATCGCCGACATGAAATCGCTGCGGCTGCTGCTGGCCGGATGGATGGTGCCCCTGTTGGGCGTCGTTCTCCTGGCCGTTGGCTTCCTGGCATATCGCACGGCCGACCGACTGCTGGTCGAAAGGCAGGGAGCGGCGCGCGACCTCGAGGCGCTCAGGCGCGACGAGCGAATCAAGGAACGGCTCGAGCAACTCGACAAGGAACTTCTCGACCAGGCCCAGAACCTGGCCCGCCTCATGCAGTTCCAATTGGACTGGGGCAAGTTCCGTTTCCGCGACCTGAACATTTTCGGCATGCTCGGCGTCGCCATGGCGGACAAGGGATTCGTTCTGATTCCCGGCTGGACGGCGCCCGTTGGCCGCGGGCCGGTGGCCATGGAACTCATCAGGCGCGCCGTGCCCGAGATTCGTTTCAACGACCAGGAACTCCAGCAGCACCTCGATGACATCGCCGAGTATTTTCAGGTCGACACGACATGGGGCAGCGTCTTCCGCTCGGCCTCGCTGGGCATGGAGGAGATGGCCATCAACAAGCAGGCGTTCTTTCCCGACCAGGTCCTGCACCACGAGTTCGACAGCACCAGCCTGGCCAACGGGGTTGCCGTTCGCCGGGTACGGCTCAAGGCTCCCGCCGGGCGTGTGCCCTTCTTCGGATTCAGCCGGAGGGGCCCGGGGGGATTCGAGGGTCGCCCCCCCGGCAGGCCGCCCGCCGAGCCTGGCCGCGGAGAGCCGCCGCCCCGTTCGCTTGTGTTCATCCAGTGCGCCTATCCCCTCGCCAAGCTCGAACCGGCCCTCGAGCTGATCCGCGGCGAGTACGAAACCAGGGTGGAGGAACTCGAAAGCGCCTCAAGGCGCACCCGGTCGGCGCTGGCCTGGCAACTGACGGGTTTGGGCGCCGCCACCTTCGTTTTGGCCATCGGGGGCACGGTGGCCCTGGTGGGTTGGTCGCTGCGGCCGTTGCAGCGGCTTTCGGAGGCCGTCAGCCGGGTTTCCGAACGCGACTTCAACCTCCGAGTCAATCCCGCCGATTTTCCCTCGGAGGTCTATCCGGTTTGCATTCGCCTCAGGGAGACTTTGGCCCAGCTTGAACGGGCCTTCCTCCGGGAGAAGCACGCCACGGCCGACATTTCGCACGAATTGCGCACCCCCCTGGCCAGCATGCTGACAACGCTCGATTTGGCCCTGCGCCGCCCGCGTTCCACCGGGGAATACAAGTCATTCCTCGAGGATTGCCGCATGGCGGCGGGCCACATGCGCGGCATCGTTGAGCGCCTGCTCACCCTCGCCCGGCTCGACTCCGGCAGCGACCCGGTTCGCCCCCAGCCCACGAACGCCTCGGAACTCGCCGAGGAATGCGCCCAGATCGTCAGGCCGGTGGCCAACGCCAGGGATGTCACGCTCGATGTCGATGCCGGCGCTCCGTGCTGGCTTCTGGCCGACCCCGACAAGCTGCGCGAGGTGATCTGCAACCTGCTTCACAACGCCGTTCAGTACAACAGGCCCGCGGGATCCATCCGGCTGCGGGTGGCCCCGGGCCAGGACACGGTGGTCATCGAGGTGGCCGACACGGGAATCGGCATTCCCGCCAACCAGTTGGACCTGATTTTCGAACGGTTCCACCGGGTCGATCCCTCCCGCCATGGAGACGGGTCGAGCGCGGGACTCGGGCTTTCCATCGTGAAGGGTTATGTCACTCTCATGGGCGGGGCCATCGCCGTGGAAAGCGAACCGGGCCGGGGCACGACATTCCGGTTGCATCTGCCGGTGAAGCTCGGGCTGGAAAACCCCGGCCGCGCTTTAGCCTAGGCGCCTCAGAACTTGGGAAGCCTGCCTGAGACCACATCGTTTTCCCACTCATCGAGCAGCGGCCAGCCTGTCGCGCAGGTTCCGAAGTCGGCCATGTTGAGGTAGCTCCGCAAACGCGCGATGGTCCGCTCGAGCATCGCCTTGTCCTTGCGAAAAGCCGGGCCGTGGCTGGGAAGCAGGTGGGTTGAGTCGTCATCGCGGATCCGTTCGAGCGAGGCGATGAACTTGGGAATGTCCGACCCGTGATGCGCGTCGATCACGCCCACGCAGCCATCCTTGTAAATGTTGTCGCCGCTGAACAGCACGCCGCCCATCTTGAGCGCGAGTTGTCCCGCGGCGTGGCCCGGCGTGTGCCAAACGGCGAGCTTTTGGTCGCCGACCTCGATCTCGTCGCCCTCCGACAGCGCCTTGTCAACTTTCACCGCCCTCAGGGGAATCTCGATCTCCTGGGCCTTGATGACCGAGAAGGTGAGGACGGGGTCCGCCGTCTCCAGGGCCCTCACGCAATCGGCGTGGGCGGCGACGGGGGCCTTGAACACCTCCCTGGCGCGGGCCAGGGCCTGGATGTGGTCGGCATCGGCGTGGGTGGCGATGATCATCCTGCAGTTCGAGAGGCTGTAGTCCATGCCTCGGATCAGGTCGACGATCTCGCCGAGGGTGTCCTCGTAGCCGATGTCGATGAGGATGTAGTCCCGGCCGCCATCCACAAGGTAAACATTCACCCCGAGCCGGTGGCCGGCCTGGTAGTTCATCTCGATCACCCGGGGCAGGATGTAGCGACGGCCCTTCATGCTTGGAAATGGCTCCGCGAAGATTTCGCTGAACAAACATATTCTAGTGGAATCCGGCCAATGGGCATCGTCATGGGCCCAGGCAATCCCGAAGCCCCGAACGGAAATCCGGGTGGATGAACCGGTGGGTGTCCATCGAGGCCAGCCTCGCCGCCGACACCCGCCTGTTGTTGCGCTCATGCGGGCCCCAAGGCTCCCCGGGGTCGCGAGGAATCCAGCGGGGCGCGGGCGCGCCGATCAAGCGGGCCAACTCCTCATAGAATTCTCCCCGTGGCGTGGGGTTGTTGTCCGCCACATTGAGGACGAGCCTTTCAGGCGCCCTGGCCGCCAGGGCGGCGAGAACCTGCGCGCCGTCGTCGCGGTGGATCAGGTTGAGCCAGCGTCCGGCGTCTCCGCGGAACGGTTCGCCCGCCATGAGCGCGGCCGTCCTCATCAGGCGCCCGGGGCCGTAAATTCCGGCAAACCTGAGGATGCAGGCGGTCGGACGCCCCGAAAGCAGCGCCTTCTCGGCCTCCAGCACGCATTGGCCGTTGGAATCGGTCGGCTCGAGGGGCGATTCCTCGTTCACCCACGAACCGTCCTCCTGGCCGTAGACGCTGGTGCTCGAGACATGAAGCCAGCAGGCCTCGGGTTCTGCAAAGGAGCGGACCGCGGCCTCCAGCCCGCCGACATGCACATCGCGCATCGATTGGCCGCTCGCGCGATCAACCGCCATGGCGCTGATCACGCAATCGGCGCGGGGCAAGCCGACGGGCCGCGACGAGTCGAAGAGAACCGGTTCGGCGCCAAGCGCCCTGAGCCGCTCCACCCTGCCGGGGCCGCCCCGCGTGGTGGCCAGGACATGAAATCCCCGGGCGATGAGCGCCGGCACGGCGGCCTCGCCCAGGTAGCCGCATCCCACGACAAGGCAGCGACGGGACATCGTGAACTCAGGTGGTGGCCATCAGCTCGAGCTGGACACGGCTCTTGCCCTGCTCGGTTTCCAGGAAATTCCTGTCCCGTTTGGTCAGGATATGGTCCCAGGGCAGCGTTTCGGTGAGCGGCCTTTCGCGGTGCGAGAAAAACAGCGGGTCGATTCCGGTTTTGGCGAACGCCTGGCTCCAAATGCCCGGGTCGAAGCATTCTTGCCAGCCGTCGAGCCGCGCGCCGTCCCTCCACGCCTGGATCAGGCCGCGGCCCACCCTGCGGTCGCCCCGGGTCAACACTCCCTCGAGGAAGCTCGTGTCGATGTCGTGCTGCTTGATCTTCACCGAGCGGATGCGCGTCCGCGCCAGCATGTGGCCGCGGACCCTGTCGAAGTATTCCCGGGCGCGCATTCCCGCCCACTGGTACGGCGTGTGCGGCTTCGGCACGAAGTTCGAGACCGAGGCCACCACTTCCCTGTACCGGCCCGTCTCCTCACGGCTGATGCGGGCGATTTCCTCGGCCATGTCGACGATGCCGTCGAGGTCGCTGTCGCGTTCCCCGGGAAGCCCGCACAGGAAATAGAGCTTCACCTTCTGCCAGCCGTGGCGGAACGCCTGCCGGCATCCCTCGAACAGGTCGTCGTTCCTGATCTTCTTGCGAATCTGCTCGCGCATGTCGTCGCGCGCCACCTCGGGCGCCAGCGTCAGGCCGCCCTTGCGCACGCCGCGGACCAGTTGCGGCAGGCTCCTGAGCTGGTTGTTCACCCTCAGGCTCGGCAAGCTGACATTCACCCCCAGCGGGCCGAACACCTCGGCCATGCGGCTCACCAGCTCCTCGAAGTGCGGGTAGTCGCTGGTGCTGAGGCTCAACAGCGAGATCTCCTCGCAGCCGGTGTTCCTGTAGGCCTCCAGCGCCGCGTTGACGATCGTCTCGACCTTGCGGACGCGCAGGGGCCGCTTGATGACGGTCGACTGGCAGAAGCGGCACTGCCACGGGCAGCCGCGCATGATCTCGATGGCGATGCGGTCGTGCGGCGTCTTCACGAACGACACGACAGGCTTGGTGGGCAGGGGGATCGCGTCGAGGTCGCGGGTCACTTGGCAGGAACTCACGGTCTCCGGAAGGTCCGACCGTGTCCGCCGGATGCTCGCGATCGCCCCGTCGTCCCGGTAGTCCACGGCGTAAAAAGCCGGGGCGTAGGCCCATGGGAACGCCGCGGCCAGCTCGGCGATCATCTCCTGCCGGGTTCCGCGGCCGCGCTCCTTGAGTTCCATCCAGCGGCGCATCACCGCCGGCAGGCTTTCCTCGCCGTCACCGATGACGAAGAGGTCGACCACATCGCCGAGCACCTCGGGATTCTGCGCGCCCGGCCCGCCCGCCACCACGAGCGGATGCTCCATCGTCCGGTCCGCCGACATGAGCGGGATGCCGCCGAGGTCGAGCATCGTCAGCAGGTTCGTGTAGAGCACCTCGTACTGGAGGCTGAAGCCGATCAGGTCGAAGTCGCGCAGGGGGGTGAAGGTCTCGAGGCTGTAAAGCGGCAGGCCATGGCGCCTGAGCAGCGACTCGAAGTCCAGCCAAGGGGTGAAGGCGCGCTCACAGGCCCACTCGTCCCCGGCGTTCATGATCGAATAAAGCACCTGCATGCCATGGTGGCTCTGGCCGATGGCGTAGGTGTCGGGAAAGCAAAGGCAGAGGGTTCCCCGCACCTTGTCGTGGTCCTTGGCGATGCTGTTCACCTCGCCGCCGAGGTATTGCCCGGGCGTCTGCACCTGGTGCAGCAAACGCCTCACGGCATCCTTGAGCCCTTGGTTCGCCATGGCAACGCTCTCCCAAAGGGGAGGACCAACCCTTCCCCGTCCAGTATGGTAACGCAGGTGGCCGGATTCCGCCCCGTGGCGCCGGCCCGATGGAGTCCCCCCATGTCCGTCACCACAGTCGCCATCACCTCCGACCTGCTGCTGGGCGCCGCCGCCCCCAACTCGATTCATTCCCTGGTGGATGCCCTGGCGGGATCCGGCGCCGAGGCCGTGGTCTTGGCGGGCAACATCGGCGAAAACGATTCCCAGATCGCCCAGTTCTTCAAGAAAATCAGGCTCGCCCTCTCGTGTCCGGTGGCCTTTGTCCCCGGCAACCAAGACCTCTTTTACCGCAACGAGACCTCCAGCGAGTCGCTGCTCAACACCCACCTGCCGGCCCTCTGCCAGGCCAACGGCATTCAGTTCCTCCCGGGAAATCCCCTCGTGGTCGGCTCGCTGGGCATCGTCGGCTCCATGGCCTGGTACGACTACTCCGCCGCCGACCCCACCGCCAACCTCAGCATGGAGGACCATGTTCAGTTCAGGCAGGACCGCAATGTCCCCGAGGCGCTCCGCATCGACTGGGGCTGGAGCGACCAGGAGGTGGCCGAGCAGTCCGCGCGCCTCCTGGAAACCGACATCGGCAAGCTTTCCAGCCAACCGGCCGTCAACCGCGTCCTGGCGGTGACGCATTTTCCCGTGTTCGACTGGCAGGTCCCGCGCGACCCGGGAAACAGGCTCGCCGCCCTGCGCAACGCCTACGAGGGCAACCTCAACATCGGCAGGCAACTCATGGCCCATCCGCTCGTCAGGGGCGTGGTGAGCGCCCATGTGCCCCATGGCGGCTGCCGGGTCATCCACCGCGACCCCTTGGCGCCCATTCCCACCTGGCTCGTCGGCTCGTCACCCGACACGCCCGGTTTCGTGCTCGCGAGGGTGGCCAAGCCCCAAGAAAATAGCTAATTTGGCGAAGATATAACAATCAGGCTTGGCCCATCGAATCAGCAATCGGCCAACATTCGTTCTCGCGCCAACCTTGCCTAACTCCCCATGCCGAATCGTTCTTGAGTGCAAGCGGCCGGGCGTGATAGCTTCCGCCCCGCCGACCCGGGGACGCTTGAATGTTCCGTTTTATCGGACGCCTGACTTCATACCACCCGTGGGCGTTCGTCTGCGGCTGGATTGTGATCGCGGTGTTCGTGGGCGTCGTGGCGCCGAATTGGGACCGCAACAGCCAGGACGATGACATACGGGCCTTGCCGGAATACTGCCCGAGCGTCAAGGGATACAAGCTGCTCGAGGAGGCGTTTCCCGGCGATGTCTTCGCCTCGAACCTCGTGCTCGCGTTCGAGCGCCTCGACTCCCCCTTGGATGAGGATGACTTCAAGGCGATCGACGCCATCCGCGACGCTCTCGAGAAACTCAGGCACGATGAGCCATCGCTGGCGATCCAGGCGATCCATGCCCCCGCCGACCCGATCCTGGGCCGGAAGCTCAAGAGCGCCGACAGCCGTTGCGCGCTGGTGAAGGTTCAGCTGCAATCACCTTACATGGCGGTGCAGACCCGCTTCACCGTCGACCGCATCGACGAGGTCGCCTCGAGGGAGCTGGCGGCCCATGGGGTCTCAGGCCTCAAGATGCATCCGACGGGCCCCGCCGGAATCGGCCGCGACCTGATCAAGGTCAGCACCAACAGCCTCGAGAACACCACGCTCGCCACGGTGCTCCTGGTGATCGTGATCCTGCTGTGGGTCTACAGGGCCCCGCTGTTGGCGATGGTTCCCCTTGTGACGATCGCCATCGCCGTTTTCGTGGCGCTGCAAAGCCTGGCCCTGCTGACGCTCATTCCCGGGTTCAAGCTCGCCAGCGCCAGCCAGATCTTCGCCGTGGTCATGCTTTATGGGGCCGGCACCGACTACTGCCTGTTCCTCGTCAGCCGCTACCGCGAGGAACTCGCCGAGGGGCGCCCGCTGGGCTTCTCGGTGGAAAGCAGCGTCAACCATGTCGGGCACGCTCTGGCCGCCAGCGCCGGCACCGTGATCTGCGGCCTGGGCCTCATGGGCACGGCCGATTTCGCCAAGGTGCGAAGCGGTGGGCCGGCCATCGCCCTGAGCCTTTTGGTCGCCTTCCTCGCCTCCCTGACGCTCACGCCGGCTCTCCTCAAGATCTTGGGTTCCTGGGCGTTCTGGCCGGGCAGGCCGCCCGGCAGACCCGGCTCGCGCCTACCCGGCACCCGTGGAGAAACCGACGAGGAGGATTTCTGGACTCGACTCAGCGGCAAGCTCCTCAAGCGACCCGGCCTCGCCTGGCTGGGAGCCATGGCCCTGCTGGCGCCCCTGGCGCTCCTGGGCACGGCCACCCGCACGAGTTTCCGGGCCACCGCCGAGCTTTCCGGTCACAGCCCCAGCATCGTCGGCCTCGACGCCGTGCAGCGGCATTTTCCCGCCGGCGAGGCCGGCCCGGTCTCGGTTCTCCTCGAGTCGCCGGTGCCTTTCGACACTCCCCACGGCCGCAGGCTCATCGAGCATCTCAGCCAGGGCTTCCTCCACCTTGACAATGTCCGCGAGGTGCGCGCCCTCACGCGGCCCCTGGGGCAGGCGATCCCCGAACCGGCCCGGCAGCCGCAGCAAGCCTCGGCATGGGCCGCGGCATGGCAGAAGGTGGTCGACAGCATCGATTCCCAGGTTCGCCGCATGGCCGGCCAGCACTACCTGTCCACCATCCCGCCCAAGGACGGCGGCCCCGCCCGCCATGTCACGCGCCTTGAGGTTGTCCTGGAGACCGACCCGTTCGACCCGCGCAGCGCCGCCACCCTCGGCAGCATCCAGACATGGATTGCCAGCGAACTTCCCAACGATTCCCGGGCGTTCGGGCCGGTGCGGGGGGAGACCTTCGGCATCACCGTCGCCGCCTTCGACCTCGCCAGCGTCACCGAGAACGACCGCGCCCGCATCAACCTGCTGGTGACCGCGGCGGTGTTTGTCATTCTCTTCCTGTTCGTGCGCGACCTCGTTTTAGCCGCCTACCTGCTGGTGACCGTCCTGTTCAGCTACATGGTCACCCTCGGCGCGACGATGCTCATCGCCTGGATCGGCTTCGCCCGTCCGTTCGGTGAAGTCGATTGGCGGGTTCCCTTCTTCCTGTTCGTCATCCTCGTGGCGGTGGGCGAGGACTACAACATTTTGCTCATCAGCCGCATGCTGCAGGAAAGGCGCCGCCACGGTCCGGCGCAGGCCATGCGCCTGGCGGTGGCGCGCACCGGATCCACCATCACATCGTGCGGCCTCATCATGGCGGGAACCTTCGCCACCCTCATGCTCGCCGGGCTCAACACGCTCGTGCAGATCGGGTTCGCGCTGGCCTTCGGCGTCCTCCTCGACACGCTGATCATCAGGCCGATTTTGGTTCCGGCCCTTTGCATCTGGTTCTGGGAAAGGCGTGATCGCCAGCGGGAGCAAGGACAAGGAAACGGCCTTCCGATGCGGAAGGCCGGCTGATCATCAAGATTGTTCGGGGAAGGCTCAGGCCTTGGCGGCAGCCTTGGCCTTGTTGAGGCGCTTGGCCAGGCGCGACTTCTTGCGGGCGGCGGTTTTCTTGTGGATGACGCCCTTGCCGGCGGCCTTGTCGAGCCGGCTGTAGGTCTTGGTGAGTTCCGCGACCGAGTCGCCGCCGCCGGTGATGGCCGTCTCGAGGGCCTTCACCTGGATCTTCACATCGCGCTTGACGACGCGGTTGTGGGCCTTGCGTTTTTCGCTCTTGCGGAGGTTCTTGGCGGCGCTCTTCGTATGCGGCATGATCCAACCCCTGACATCGACCAAAACAGCTTTATACAGGCGTCCATGCGACCGGGCAAGCAGGAATCGGCCCCCTCGCGGGCTACTCCGCCGGAAACAAACGGCCCGAGTCGATGCCGCCATGTCCCAGAAGGCATCCGCCCCGCGGCACCGTCGCCCCGGCGAGGAACGCCTCCGGCACCAACACGGCGGGCGGTTCCGCCGGGCCGGTGACCACTAGCCCGAGTCCGGCCCGTCCGGCTTCCCGCCGGGCCGTCCCTTCCAGGAAGGCCCTCTCCTCGGCAGGGGCGCCGCGCAACTCCACGATCCAAGGACATCGCTCCAGGCCCCAGGGCCCGGGCCAGCTCGCCTCGAGGTTTTCCTCGCGGCGGGCATCGCGGATGGCGTCTCGCCAGCGGACCCCCGCGGCGATGCCAAGCCGGGTCAACAGGGCGCGCCTTGCCGAGCCAGCTTCACCATCGAGGTTCACGCGCGCCCGCCCCAGCACCGCCGGCTGGTCGCCCGCGGGCAAGCCCGGCCCAGCCGTCCGCCCAGCCGACACCAGGCGCACCGGCCGGCCTTCCCTGGGCAATCGGGCCAGCGCCTTGCGCCATGAGGGGCCATCGCCCGGGCCCAGGTGCGCCACCACAGCCATCCGCCGGGCGTCGCCGGCAAGCCAGTTCACGATTGGCTCGAGCGCCGCCAAGGCATCTACCGGCCCGTCCTCCGGGGAAAACAGCGGCATCGCCTCGCGTTCGGTCCGCGCGAGCAAGCCCGGCCCGGGCAGGTGCGCGCACAGGCTCCGGCCCAGCGCGTCCGCCGCCTTCACCAACGGACCCATGAGCGACGCCAGCTCTCCTCCCGCCGCCGCTCCCGAGGCCAACAGCCTTTCGATTCCCACAAGGTGAAACGGCCCGCGGGCCCAGCGCGCCATCTCCACGAGCCGGGAAACCGTTTCGGCGGCCGACAGGGCGGACAAGTCGAGAAGGGAGTCGGCCAGCAACGGCCTCGCCGAGCCTTCCAGGGCCAGGGCTCCCTGCCCCTCGAGTTCGGCAAGGTCGTCCCCCAGGGCTTCCTCCGGAGCCATGGCCTCGGTATCCGCGGCAATTCCGTGGTCAATGAGCCACGAATCGGCAATCGCCGGCTGGCCAAGCTGCCTGGCCGCGCGCGCCACCGCGTCGATGAAATCCGCCGCCGGCATCGCCTTGCCGGGAATCGCTTCCTGGCCCACGAACAGGCCGACGGCCTCGGCCAGTTCGCGCATCAGCACCGGGTCGGCCTGGCCAAGGCGGCGGGCCGCGCGGAACAGCCGCCGCGTCAGTCTTTCGAGGTCGAACGGCGAGAGTCGTCCGTCGCCGTCGCGCACCCATCCCGGGCCCATCGCTCAAGGTTCCTTTCGGTTGAATCTGATGCCGCCCGACCGTGGCGGCGGCTCAATATCAGGCTGGGCGGGTCATTTCGCCTTGGGAATCGCCTTCAAAACGCCCGCGGATTCGCCATCGGCCCCCGAGGTGAATCCGAATCCCTTGATCACCTTGCCCTGGCTCACCACCACCACCGTGGCGGCGTGGTCCACGCTGGCGCCCCAGTCGGACATGAGCTTTTCCTCATCTGTGACACCTAGTATCGTGTTATCCAGCTGAAGCGACTTGTCCACCAGCACGAGCCGTTCCCGCCACATTTTCCTGTCGCCGGCCAAAAACACCATCAGCACCCGGGCATCCGGATTCACCCGGAACGACTCCCTGTCGAGTTCGCGCAGCACCCGGGCCAGCGGCCGGTCGAACTTCTCCGCGCGCACCAGCACCACCACCGAGGGCGCCTCCTTGCGACCGGCCAGCAAGTCGGCCGACTCATCCTTTTTCACCAGGTGCGCCGGCAACGCCGGGCAAGGCTTTCCGGCGCCCGGCCCGGGCTCGGCGACCGGCGCCAACGCCACCATGAGAATGATTCCTGTCATGGGCCCCTCCCCGATCCTTTCCTACAGGCCAAGGCTATTGACAAAGGCGCCCACGGCCCGCGCCGCGGGTTCCTGGGCCATGGCGTGGATCTGGTGGCCGACTCCCGTCATGTCCAGCCGGGTGAGGTCGCGCGCTCCCCGGAACAGCTCGCCCGTCTCCTCAAGGGGCATCATCCCCCCGAACCGCTCGTCGCCTCGCAGGAGCAGCACCGGGCAGCGGATGGCCGCGAGCAATTCCGCGAGGTCGAGGCCGCCCAGCCACGCCGGCCCCGCCAGCGCGGCCAGGGGCGCCGCCGGGTCGAGCCGCGCCAGGCACGCGGCCATGTGGCGCAGGCTGGCGGCGTCGCGCATCTCGCCCAGCGGGCGAACCTTGCCAAGCGGATCGCGCACCGGCAAAACCGCCAATTCCCGGGCGATTTCAGGCACCGCAAGCCCCGCGTCGGCAAGCCGCGCATAGGCCTCAAACATGGCCCCGTAGCCTGTTTCCCCCAGCCGGGCGAGAAATCCCGGAGTCGGCGGATCCTCGAGGATGACGGCGGCGACCCGGTCGGGTTGCCGCGCCGCCACCGCGATCGCCGCAAGCGCCCCCAGCGAATGGCCCATCAGGATCACCGGCCTGGCCGACAGCAACGGCAGCACGGTCTCGATGTCGGCGACATAGTCGGGCACAAGGTAACGCTGCCCCCGCGTGCTCGACCCGTGCCCGCGCAAGTCGAGCGCCATCCGCCTCCACGAGGGCCCCATCGCCTGGGCGAACAAGGTCCAATCATTCCCCGCGCGCGCCAGGCCATGGATAAACAGCCACGCTGGGCCGTCGCCGTCCCACTCCTTCACGGCCATCGAAACCCGTCCGTCCAACGAAAAAACTCTCATGATTCTTTCCTTTATCAGTTGCTATCACTATATTCTAAATGCCAACTCAATCGAGACGGGGGTGTTCTTCGTCATTGGCATTGATGGTCCTGATTCCAATTATGACATTGGGTGGGCCATTCCAGAATATCCTAACGGGGAGGGTTGTCGGGGCTTTGCTGAAGGGGGGCGTCTCTCCCGTCTCGTCGCATCCTTTCGTCTTTCCAGATGAATGGCCGGCCGAGTCGAATCAATATCTGGTGGAGTGCGTTCCCGGGTGGAACGGCTTGCCATGATTGCCGCCCAGCTTTCCAGCCGAAGCCGTCCGACCGCATCCAGGCCACGAGGTGATCCATGTCTCGCAACCAGGAAGCCAGTAACGCCGCCAAGCGCCGCCAGAAAATCGCTTCCGTCAGGCCCGGCCTCGAGCAGCTTGAATCCCGGCTGGTGCCCGCCAAGGTCGTCACCACCCTGCTCGACACCACGAACGCCTCGACGCCCACGCCAGGTTCGCTTCGCGCGGCGGTCACCTCGAATGTGCCATCCGACTTCATCGTCGCGTTCAACGACTATCTGTTCGCTTCCAGCATCGGCGTCACCCACAACCCCACGGCGCTTGCCTTGGGCAATTTCAGGGGCGCGGGCAAGAACGATGTGGTCTCCGCTTCCCGGTTCACCTCCAGCCTCAGTTTCTCCCCCGACGACAACCGCGGCCTCGGGTTCCTGAGCCAGGCAAGCACGACTTACTCCGCCTCCTTCACCACATCCAACATCCAGGCGCTGGAGGCCGTCGAACTCAATTCCGACGGCAAAACCGACATCATCACCTTGGGCGCCGATGGAAACATCCGCGCCTACCTGGGCAACGGCAACGGCACCTTTGGCGCGCCCGCCACCGTGGCCGTCGGGGCCTCCGCGGCCATCGCCCTGGGTGACTTCAACAAGGATGGCAAAACCGACTTTGCCGCCGCGCTCACCGGTTCCACCGGGAAGGTGATGTTCGCCTTGGGCAATGGCGATGGCACCTTCCAGGCCAGCCAAACCATCACGCTCAGCGGCACCGGCAGCGGCAACCTTGTGTCCTTGGCGGTGGGCGATGTCACCGGCGACGGCATCGACGATGTCGTGTCCCTCTCCTCCGCCGGCGTCCTCACCACGCTCCCGGGCGACCTGACAGCGCCCTTGTCAACGAAAGTCGCCACCACGGTTCCCGGCAGCCCGTTCACCTTCCTGGCCCTGGGCGACCTCGATGGCGACAGCCGGGCCGATGCCGTCGCCGTCAATTCCGCCTCGGGCATCCTCACCACCGTCAAGGCGTCCACCGCCACGCCCGGCGCGTTCCTGGTCACCGGCACGGGCCTCTCGACGGCCACCTTGGCCACGGGTGCCTCCCCCGGCATCGTCCGCGTCGCCGACCTCAACGCCGACGGCAAGGCCGACCTCGCCGTCACCCAGTACGGCCTCGACAATGTCGCCATCTACACGGGCAAGGGCGACGGCACGCTCAATTCCGGCCCGTCCACCTTTGATGTCGTCGATCCCACCGACATCCGCGTCCGCGACATGAACGCCGACGGCCTGCCCGACATCGTGGCGTCGTCGGAAACCAGCCAGTCGTTCGCCGTGTTCACGAATTCGGGGAGCGCCTCGTTCAACCCCGTGGCCAAAAAGCAGGCCACCTTCATCCTCAACGGCGCCGTGGGCGCGATTTCCGACACCCTCAACAACAACCTCACCATCACCGGCGGCGCCCAGTTCGGCCCGGGAGATTTCGATGCCGCCGGCAATTCCCTGGCCAACCTGCCGCGCGCCATCATCCAGGCCGATGCCGGATTCAACCTCGCCGATTACGACCTCACGCGTACCACCCCGCTGTTACCCGGTTCAACATACTTCGACCCCGCCGTCGTCAACCGCGGCAGCGGGTTCAAGGTGGGTGACATCATCCAGCAGGGCATCACCAACCGGCAGGGTGGGGCCCGTTTCCAAGTCACTGGCGTCGATGCCGCCGGCGGCGTCACCACCATCCGCGTCATCCAGCCCGGCTCCCAGACCGTCTACGACCCGTTCAGCGCCACGAACACCCGCATCGACTCAAGGCTTGGCCAATCGGGAACCACGCTCAGCCAGTCGAACACCGACCCGTATTTCCGGCTTACCCCTTCATCCGGCACCGGCACCGGCCTCGTCATCCCTACCTATTACCTCAACAACGTCACCGGCACCTATCAGCGCCTGCTCGCGGTTTCCGACCGCTCGAGCGGACTTTTCTTCCAGAACACCCCGTCCAGCCGCTCGCTCACGCTCGACGGCCTGTCGCTGAGGGCCTCGCTCGACAACACCATCACCGTCACCCAGGGCTCGCTCACGGTCACCAACAGCACCTTCGACGACCTCGACACCCAGTTCGGCACCAATCGTGGCAACCGCCACTTCATCAACCTGCAGACGGGTGCCGGCAGCCTCACCGTCACGAACACCCGCTTCGAGAACGGCCGCCTCGACGCCATCAACGGCGGATCCTCGGGCACCATCGCCATCACGGGCAGCAGTTTCAGCAACAACGACGGTCAGGCCCTCAGGATCAGCGCCGGCACCGTCACGATCACGGGCACCACATTCACCAACAACGGCGATCTCGAATCCAACATCAGCAAGGAAATCTACCTACTCGGCCAAACCATCAGCAGCACTCCGCCGGCATCACCGCCCTTGGGAATCGGCGGGTTTAACGGCGGCAGGGGCATGAACGCCGCCGGAACCGTCACCGCCACCAACATCACCGTCTCCAACTCGCTGTTCGACAACAACCGCCACGCCACCATCCCGTCGGTCGATCGCGCCCTGTACCTCAACGGCGGAACGATCAATGTCTCCAACTCGATCTTCCGCAACCACACGAACAACGGCGCCCTCGAGCTCACGGGCACCAAGGCCACCGTCACCACCAGCCAATTTGAAGAGAACGCCTCCCCTCTCACCTTCAACAGGGAATGGCCCACGCCCACCTTGGCCCAGGGCGACCGCCTTCGCGGTGGCGCGGCCATCCTGATTCGCGACGCCACCCCCCTCACACTCTCCCTCAGCCGGTTCTACAACAACAAGGTCGATAATATCGACTCCCGCTTCTCGGGCGGCGGCGCCATTTACCTGAGCTCTGGCACCGCCACCATCGCCGAGTGCGCCTTCGAGAACAACACGGCCATCATCACCGACTATCCCAACAGCGGCACCCCGGGCTTCGGCAACCCCGAAACCAGCCCCACGGCGCGTTACTCGGGTGGCGGTGCCCTTTACGCCGGTGGCGCCACCGTCATCCGCGACTCCTATTTCACCAACAACTCCGTCCTCTCCTATGTCGACATCTGGAACCCGTCCTACGACGATACCGCCGCGCCAGGCAGGCCGCAGTACTCCGGCGGCGGTGCCGTGCTCCTTACGCGAAATGTGGACTCGGCCATCACCAGCGATGTCTTCAACACGACCTTCGTCGGCAACTTCGTCCAGCAGATGGAGGCCAACAAGGACATCAACGGCGCCGGCAAGCAACGCCTCGACTCCGGCATCGCCTACATTCCGCTGGACGCGGCAAGTGTCAGCAGGAACACAGGCGCGCAATCGGTCGGCATCAACGATGGCGGCACCAACAAGGGGCAGGTTGTCGATGGTTCCGACGCTGTCATTGAAACCGTTCTCACCACCGACGCTGGAAACAACAACACCGTTGTGACTTCAAGCCTGGCCATCGGCGGCAGCACGGCCCAAGGCAATACGGGAACCTCGGTGGCGAACCTGCGGATCACCGACAATCAATTGTCCGCCACCACAGGACAAGACATTCCCACTCCTGCAGCCTCTGGTCGCACCGCCAGCTACCAGCTTTCCGGCAGGTATGTCGCGGCATCGACCAACATGACCGCGCCGACGGGAACCCCGGCCACCACCGTCATATTCCCATCACTGACGACACCATGGTTCCAGTCGGGCACCCCCATGACTGGAGATATTTACAGCACGGCTTATACGACCGTAACCACGATTACCTCGGCTTCCACGGCAAACGCCTACC
>JAGWVO010000034.1 GCA_018970845.1 Planctomycetota bacterium | reverse complement strand
GACCGTGGACATGGCCAACCTCGTGGCCCGCATTAATCCGGAAAATCCCGTCAGGGTGGTCATCTGCACGCACTACGACACCCGCCCGCGGGCCGACCAGGAACTCGACCGGGCCAAGCGCGACGCCCCGTTCCTCAGCGCCAACGACGGCGCCTCCGGCGTGGCCTTCCTGATGGAACTGGCCCGGCACGCCAAGGCCATCAAGTGCGCCCACGGGATCGACCTCGTCTGCTTCGACGGCGAGGAGTTCGTCCTGGAACAGGAGGACGAGTATTTCCATGGCAGCCGCCACTTCGCCACCCGGGCCCGCCTCGACGCCCAGCGCGGCGTGAAATACCGCTGCGCCGTGCTTTTGGACATGATCGCCGGCAAGAACCCGAGGTTCCCCGTCGAGCAGAACTCCTGGTTCATGGCGCCCCGACTCGTCGAGGAGATTTACTCGACGGCCATCGAGCTCAAGGCCGCCTCCTTCCAGGCCAACCGGTACTCCTCCACTCCCGTCGAGGACGACCATGTCCCCCTCAACAAGGGAGGCATTCCGGCGATCGACATTATTGACTTCGACTATCCGCATTGGCACCGGACGACCGACACGCCCGAGAACTGCCATCCCGAGGGCCTCGACCAGGTGGCCCGCGTGCTGGTCGCCTGGCTTGGCCGCATCCGCTGACCCACCGGCCCGGAGGCCGACCATGACGACCGGGCAGCAGGTTTTCGGCTTGGTTTTGGTGGCGGGGATGGCGCTCATCGGCCTGTGGACGGCATGGAGGCAGGGTTCCGTCGTCGCGGCGGAACCGGGCGACACGCCCGAGTCGGCCTTTTTCCGCGCCCAGGCCGTCCGCCGCATGATCATCGGCCTGCTCCTGACGGTGCTCGGAACCATGCTCGGCTTCGCGATGATCCTGCTGGAGGAACCGGCGCAGGTTATCGCCGACATGCGCGACGAGGCCGACCGGTGGGGCACCCTCTTCCGCCTCGACGACAGCCAGGAGAGGTTCGCCGCCTTCTATGGCGGGTTCTGGCTGGCCTTTTTCCTGGTGTTTTTCCTGCTCCTGGCGTTCTTGGCGTGGGATGTCTGGAAGCTGCGGTCCTTCCGCCTCGGACTCAGGCGGGGAATCCTCGAGGAGAAGCGCCGCATGGCTTCCGGCCGCGGCGGGGCGGCGGGCTGAGGGCTTCCATGCTTCCCGGATACAACACCAACGGCTTCGCCCACCACAGGCTCGATGACGCCGTCGACATCCTCGCCGGGCTGGGATATCGCTCCATCGCCCTCACCCTCGACTTCCAGGCGATCCTTCCGGGGGATCCGCCCGCCAGGCTCGAAGCCCTCCGGTCCCGGCTCGATCGGCACGGGCTTGGCGCGGTCATCGAGACAGGGGCGCGCTTCGTCCTCGACCCGAGGCGCAAGCACCAGCCCACCCTCCTCGATCCCGACCCGGCGATGCGTGGCGCCAGGAGGCGTTTCCTCGAGGACTCCATTGGAATCGGCCGGGCGCTCGGTTCCGGGGCCATCAGCTTCTGGTCGGGCGCCGCGCCGCCCGGAGAATCCGGCGAAACCCTGATGGACCGGCTCGCCGGGGAATGCCTCCGGCTGGCCGACCACGCCGCCGACCGCGGGCAGAGGCTCGCCTTCGAGCCCGAGCCGGGCATGTTCATCGATACCATGGCGCGCTACGCGGAACTGGCGTCGCGGGTGAACCACCCGGCCTTCGGCCTCACCCTTGATGTCGGCCATCTCCAGTGCCTTGGCGAGGTGCCCGTCGCGCCTCACGCCCTCAGGTGGCGCGACAGGCTCTGGAACATCCACATCGAGGACATGCGCCGGGGAGTCCACGACCACCTTCCCTTTGGCGAAGGGGAGATGGATTTCAGCGAGGTGTTCAGCGGGTTGCGCGCCGCGGGATACCAAGGTGGCCTGCATGTGGAGCTTAGCCGCCATTCCCACGACGCCGTTGAGACCGCCCGCCGCTCGATCGCCTTTTTGAATTCGTGGGTGGGGGCCTGAAAACGAGGCGGCCCCGGTTTTCCCGGGGCCCGGCCCGAGGCGGGAGGCGCCGTTTGCGTCAGCCCGGCAGGGTGAACAGCGGGCCGCCGCCGCCCGTGCCGCCCCGGAGTCCGTTGGGACGGGGCTTGGGCTTGTACTTGGGAACCTCGTTGGCCTCCGCCACCTGCGCGGCGACCTCCTCGGCCTGGCCTTCGGCGGCCAGCTTGGCGGCCTTGATCGAGAGCGCGAGGCGCTTGAGGTCGGTGTCGATCGACAGCACGACCACCTCGACGGTCTCCCCGGCCTTGACGGCGTCCTGCGGCCTGCGGACCCGCTTGGTGGACAATTCCGAAAGGTGGACAAGCCCCTCGATGCCGCCCTCGAGCGCGACGAAGGCGCCGAAGTCGGTCAGCTTGGAAACCGTGCCGGTGACCGTGGTGCCAGGAGTGAACTTGGCCACCGCCGCGTCCCAGGGGTTGTCGGTGAGCTGGCGGAGGCCCAGCGAAATCTTCTTGGTTTCCGGGTCGATCTTGAGAACCTTCACCTTCACCCCGTCGCCCACCTTGAGGATCTCGCTGGGGTGCTTGATCCGGGCCCAGGCCATCTCGCGCAGCGGGATCAGACCGTCGACCCCGCCGATGTCGACGAACGCGCCGTAGTCCTGGAGGCTGCGGACGGTTCCGTCGCGCACCTGGCCCTCGGCCAGTTCGCTCCATGTCTTTCCCGCGGATTCCTGCCGTTCGCGGTCGAGCAGGTCGCGACGGCTCAGGACGAGGTTGTTGTCGTTGGCGTCGGCCAGGGTCACCAGGGCGCGGATCCTCTGGTTCACCCACGCCTCGGGTTGCTCGACCCTCGAGGAGTCGATCTGGCTCAGGGGCATGAAGGCGCGGATGTTGCCCACCATGACCTCGAGGCCGCCCTTGTTGGCGCCCGTCACCCGTCCTTCGACCACGGCGCCCTTGACGAGGCTCGCCCACGAGGCGTCAACCGCCGTGGCTTTCTTGCCCGCCAACAGCACGAGGCCGTTCTGGCCGTCATAGCCTTCCACCCGGACCTCGATGCTGTCGCCCGCGGCAGGGGTCGGGCCCTCGGGCCAATGTTCCTTGCGCAGCAGGCCTTCCGATCGGCTTCCGGGCATCGAGACATAGATGGCGTCGGAAAGGACGCGGATCACCTTGCCGACGCGGAACGGGCCGGTGGCGGCTTCCTCGGGCTTGCGGCGGGGTTCGGTGCTTGTGGGATCGCCGAGGATGTCCTTGGCCGACTTTCCGCCCATCGCCGCCTCGAACTCGGCGTCGATGTTGAGTTCCTCGCGGAGGGCTTTCTTGCCGAAGCCGAATTCATGCGAGTAGATGCTGCTCTCTCGGGGCTGGTCGTCCCTTCGGGCGCCGGGCCGGCGCGGGCCCCGGTCTCGTCGGCCGAAACCGCCTCCGCGGTTGTCGCGGACCGGTTGGCCCTCAGGCGGGAGGATCTCCTCGGCAACCACGGCGCCCGGACCTTGCTGCGCCGGCGCGGGTTCGATGCGGCGGGCGCCCTGGGGCAGGGCGGGGCGGTCGGAGGGTTCGGAAGATTCGGCCGCCTGGCGGGGTGATCCATCGCGTTGGATGCGGGGGATCGGCTTGCCATCCTTGTTGCGGGCCACGGGGGCGGCGTCGTGTTGGGGCGCGGCCTGCGCGGGTGGCTGGGGGGGCGTGTTTTCGGTCTCGGACATCGTGGCTTCCTCGGACGGGATCGGAAATTTCATGATCGGAGGGTGGCAAGGGACGGGCAAGGCCAAATGGGGAACGGAACAAGGCAAATGAAAAGCCCCCGGAGCGCGGAGGCGCGCCGGGGGCGAGTAGTCGGGGGGTGGAAAGAGCCAGCCAGGCGAGGCGGACATGGTGCCAAGAGTGAGCTCTTGGCAGATCGAATTCCTTAGAAAGGAGGTGATCCAACCGCAGGTTCCCCTACGGTTACCTTGTTACGACTTAGTCCCAATCAGGGAGGTGAGCTTCGGCACCTGCTTGGTGAGGCGACTTCGGCCCCCCTCCCCTTTCGTGGCTTGACGGGCGGTGTGTACAAGGCTCAGGAACACATTCACCGCGGTGTTGCTGACCCGCGATTACTAGCGATTCCAACTTCACGAAGGCGAGTTGCAGCCTTCGATCTGAACTGGGGCGCGTTTTTTGGGATTGGCTCCCCCTCACGGGTTGGCTTCCCTTTGTGCGCGCCATTGTAGCACGTGTGCAGCCCTAAACGTAAAGGCCATGAGGACTTGACGTCATCCCCACCTTCCTCCGGTTTAACACCGGCAGTCCCTCCAGAGTCCCCGGCATTACCCGCTGGCAACTGGAGGCAAGGGTTTCGCTCGTTATGGGACTTAACCCGACATCTCACGACACGAGCTGACGACAGCCATGCAGCACCTGTGATGGTCTCCGGATTGGATACCGGCCTCCCGGCGTTTCCGCCAGGATACTTCCACCATGTCAAGTCTAGGATAAGGTTCTTCGCGTAGCCTCGAATTAAGCCACATGCTCCACCGCTTGTGTGAGCCCCCGTCAATTCCTTTGAGTTTCAGCCTTGCGACCATACTCCCCAGGCGGGGTACTTACCACTTTTGCTTCGGCTGCGAGTCCATGTCTGACCCGCAACCCAGTACCCATCGTTTAGGGCCAGGACTACCGGGGTATCTAATCCCGTTCGCTCCCCTGGCTTTCGCGCCTCAGCGTCAGAAAAGGTCCAGCGCATCGCTTTCGCCACCGGCGTTCCTTCCGATATCTACGCATTTCACCGCTCCACCGGAAGTTCCACACGCCCCTACCTCTCTCGAGAACGGCAGTATCGAGGGCACTTCCCCAGTTAAGCTGGGGGCTTTCACCTCCGACTTGCCATCCCGCCTACGCGCCCTTTAAGCCCAGTGATTCCGAACAACGTTCGCACGGTTCGTCTTACCGCGGCTGCTGGCACGAACTTAGCCCGTGCTTCCTCCAGAGGTCGCTCAACCTTGCGGCTTGCTCCCTCTCGACAGTGCTTTACAACCCGAAGGGCCTTCATCGCACACGCGGCGTCGCTCGGTCAGGCTTGCGCCCATTGCCGAAGATCCTCGACTGCAGCCTCCCGTAGGAGTCTGGCCAGTGTCTCAGTGCCAATGGCGCGGGTCGTGCTCTCACACCCGCTAGACATCTTCGCCTTGGTGGGCCGTTACCCCTCCAACTAGCTAATATCGCATGGGCCCCTCCTCGGGCGGTTGCCCTCTCCCGACCATGTCATGCGACACAGCCGGCGTACCCGGTATTACCTGTCCGTTAGAACAGCTATCCCAGGCCCAAGGGTAGGTTACCCATGTATTACTGCCCCTTTCGCCACTTCCCCCATCCAGTTACCCAGATGGGATTCGTACGACTTGCATGCCTAATCCACGCCGCCAACGTTCGTTCTGAGCCAGGATCAAACCCTTCAAAAATGACTGTCAAATCACTCGGATCCCTTGCGGAACCCTCATTCTTCAACCAAAGGTCTGATTGGTCGCCCTTTAAAGGCTAGCTCTCATTCGCCGAGTCACCACACAGGAGACTCGGCCTGCGCAGCCAGCCCAAAAGGGCTCGCCGCGCCTAACGTGGCTCCTTCCACCCACCGACTTGTCAAAGAAAAATCGCCGCTTTTGGCAAGCGACGACTCATGGATGCTAGGGGGGGCTTCCATGTCTGTCAAGCGCTCGACCGGCGATTTCCACTTCTGGCCCTCACATGACCCCCCGCCACCTTTCCTGTACCCTTTCAGCAACGGACTTTCTGCCCACCGGAGCCCCGCCCGCCATGGAAACCGCGCCCCGCGCCCTGGTGCTTCGCGCCCCCGGCACCAACTGCGACCGGGAAACCTCCTTCGCGCTCGAGACCGCTGGCGCCCCAACGCAAACCCTTCACCTCAATGAACTAAGGGCAAATCCCAAAAGGCTCGCGGAATTCCAGATCCTCGTCATTCCCGGTGGTTTCTCCTTCGGCGACGATGCCGGGGCCGGCGCCATCTTCGGATGTCAGCTGCGGCACTTCCTCGGCGATGCCCTCCGCGCCTTCCGCGACGCGGGAAACCTGATCCTCGGCATTTGCAACGGCTTCCAGGTCCTCGTCAGGACGGGCCTGCTCGTCCTGCCCGATGACGAGGGCCCCCTTGTCAGCCTCACCCGCAATGTCAGCGGCCGGTATGAAGACCGCTGGGTGCATCTCAAGGCCCGGCCGGGCAACTGCCCGTTCCTGGCGGCCATCGACCGCCTCTACCTGCCCATGGCCCATGGCGAAGGGCGCTTCGTCGCCCGCCAGGGCTGGATCCTCGACGGGCTCCAGCAATCCGGGCAGGTGGTGCTCCGGTACGCCACCCCGTGCGGAGACCCCGCCGCCGACAATGACCGCGAGAGCAATCCCAACGGTTCCAGCGGCGCCGTCGCCGGCTTGTGCGATCCCACCGGGCAGGTGCTTGGCCTCATGCCCCACCCCGAGCGGCATGTCCTGCCGACGCAGCATCCCCGGTGGACGCGCGAGGGCCTCGCCGAGGCGCCCGACGGCCTGCAGATTTTCCGCAACGCCGTCGCCAGCTTCACCTGAACCGGTCCGCCCGCCTCCCGGCTTGAGCCAATCGCCCGCGGGTCGCGCCGGTTTTCCTTCGGTGTCGTGGCTTTCCCGGCATTTCCTTCCCCCTTGGAAAAACCGCCAGGCTTTTTCCCGACGGTGCCGGGGAAACCGCACATATCGCCATCTGCGATTTGGAGAGTCTTCCGATGTCGGCAAGACTTTTCAGATTCCCCAAGGATGGTGGGATTCAAGGAGCCGGCCCATGGAAGGCGCATTCCTGCCCCAACTTGAATATCTCGAACGCCGCGAGGTTCCCGCCGTCGCGGGAATCAGCTTCGCCCGGGGCGCCCTCTCCGTGCGCCTCGATTACCGCGGCGGCGAACTCGAACTCCTTGGCGCCGCCAACAACTTCCGCCTCAGCTTCAACGGCGCCCCTGTCGGCAACGCCTCCGGCTACAACATCACCTCGGGAATCACCGTCACCGGCGGCGATGGCGGAGACATCATCACCATCGAACCCAGGGCCGCGGGCGGCTCGTGGCGCATTCCCGGCAACCTCACCATCAATTCCGGCAACAACGCCGACATCATCAACATCCAGAATTCCGTCAGGGGCTCTGGGTTTGTCTCAGGCACGGTGAGCATCAACACCGGCAACGGCAACGACCAGGTCTTCATCGCCAACGCCAACTCCGCCGATTCGGTCGCCGTGGGCAGGCTGTTCAGCATCAACGGCGGCAACGGCGCCGATTCCCTGACCTCCTCCAGCGGCACCCTCGATCTCCGCGGCTTCGCCTCGGTTCTCAGCTTCAACACCGTCAACCTCTCGCCGGATGCCGGCGGCGGCGTCACGATCGCCGGCCTCCAGGTCACCAACCCGGCTCAGCAGGCGTTCAACAACTCCCTCACCATCAACGGCTCGGCGGCCGCCGTGAACATCAAGGGCAACCTTGGCTACAGTTCGAACGAACGCGAAGACACGGTTGCCCTCGACGGGCTGGCGATCACTGGCGATGTCAACCTCGGGCTGGGCAACGGCGACAACGCGGTGGCCATCTCCGAAAACGGCACCGTGGCCATCGCGGGAAGCCTGGTTGTCACCGGCGGCAACAACGACGACGAACTCACCCTCAGCGACGCAAACGCCACCACCATCGACACATCCCTGAGGATTTCCCTGGGCAACGGCACCAACACCGTCACCATCGACAACGCCACGATCGAGGGCGACGCCTCGTTCAAGGGCGGCAACGGCAACGACATCATCAACATCGCCACCATCGTCGATGTGGAGATTTTGGGATCGATCTGGGCGGCCCTGGGCAACGACGCCGGCGGCGTGGCCGACCGCAACGAGCTTCAACTCGGCCTCAACGGCGTGGCCTCGGCCACGGTCGGCAGGGCCCTCACCTACTTCGGCGGTTCGGGCACCGACAGCGTGACCTTCGAGGAGAACTCGTCGGTGGCGCAACTGGTGAACATCAGCCTTGGAGCCGGGCAGGACGAGATGTCGCTATCCGCGGGATCAAGCGTGGGATCCCTCAAGGTGAATTTCGGGGTCGACACCGACCCGGACACCTTCAACAACCTCTCGGATGCCGACTTCAACATCGTCCTTGTCAACTATGTGCCTTGAGGCCGGGCGCGTGCCCACCATGTCGGCCCCTCCTTCCGATCGGGAACAAGGCCTCACTCATTCCCATGGAACGGGAGAGCCGTTTTCAAAACCATGATTGGCATGAAAGACGGGATTTGAAACGGGCCGCGGCCGCATCAAGCTTCCATTCGGAGTGCCAGGTCGATTCAAGGCAGGCTTCCATTTCGCGGAACAATCGAAACCGAGTTCGCAGCGACGGGTTCCCTTGCGGAAGTGGATTTCAGGGCCAAGGTCGGGATTCCCGGCGTGATTTGCCCGCCCCTAATTTTCGTTCAGGGCTCTTAAGCGTTGAAAGGACTGGTACTTGTGGCCATTCAAGGAAGATCGGCGCGTAGGAGCCCTGAACGAAGTGAGGGGCCAGGATTCAACCGTCGGGAATTTCAAGCTATCGCATCCGAAAACACGGTCATCAGTTTACAAGCAGGATGTTCGGTCATTTTGTGCGATCCATGATTCTGAATCCCGCTCTAGGTGATGCTGATGCTGAATTCGGTGGTGCTTGACAACAGGGCGTTCCCGAATATGTCGGTGGGCATCGGGCCAGACGACTTGAGTCTCAGCCTATGATTGCCTCGTTCGGTGATGGTGAACCTGACCGTGAAGGAACTTCCCGAGCCGGAAACGGTGATGCCGCCGGAACCAAGACTGGTTTGGGCCATGTCGGTGGACCTGACTATCTCGAACATGGCTTGAAGCTGTGACGCGGTGGTGGTCGAAAGCGCTTCCGAGAACCTCACGGCCACCGACACCGTCTGGTTCAGCCTTCCCGAGACGATCCTCGTGGAAGGCAGCAGGGTGGGTGGCGTCACATCCCGCCGCCACGACAGTTCCTGCGAGGCGAGGGCGCCGTTGCCGTAGTCGTCCCTGACGCCCGCGCCTGTGAACTGCACCTTCACGGCGCCGGTGGCCGAGGCGCCCACATCCAGCGATAGCGTGAAGGTGTTCGCCATTCCAGTGGCTGGCGAAATGCTGGCGATGGTGGCGTTGGTGGTCCTGAACGCGCCTGTGGTGACAGTGGAGGCGTCGACGGGGCGGGTGAGCGTCAGCGTGAGGGGGATGCGGTTGGAAGGAGTACCGGCAATGGTTCCGAAGGTGGTGCCAAGCGCCTGACCACCGCTCGCGACCGCGAGGCTCGCCCTGTTGGTGAGGTTTCGGAATGTCTGCGCCGCGACGATGTTGGACTGATCGCCCGTGTTGCCGGCATCGTTGCGGTACATTCCGGCCCTTACCTGCACGGAAAGGGTCATGGCGGTGGTGGGGCTTGTGGGGAGGATGTCGAGCCTCCAGCGCCTGAAGTTGGTGCCGGGAATGTTGAAAAGGCTGGTGATCCTTCCACCGCCCATGGAGGTGGTACCACCCTGCGAACTGGTGATCATGATCGCGTTGCGTTCGAGGTTCTTCACGGAGTCGCTGAAGGTGATGAGGTAGGTGAGTCCGGCCAGGTTGGTCTTGCCCCCGTCGGCGAACAGTTGCGAAGAAGTCGATGGCGATGGGGACCCGGGCGCGGTGCTGCCCGCGAAGTTGCCCATGAAGAACGGCGTGGCCCAAGGTTCCAGCCAGGCGGATATGGCCTTCTGGATGGTGATCGTTCCGCTGATGGTGGCGGAGTCAAGCGCCGTCGCCCCGCCCGCGTTGCCGCCCGATTGCAGATTATTGCCATCGCTCAGAACCACTTCATAAGCCCGCGAGGAATCCGCGCCCGACGGACTGCTTCCGGCATGCTTGAACTGGATCGCCTCGAGGAGGGCCTTCACCTGGCTGAGGGTTGTGCCTTGGTTCAGGCTGATCACCAGCGGCGTGCTGCCCGTGCCGCCGACAATCGACTGCACAGCGGGAGGCGCGGGGAACGGCTTCAGGAACAGGGTGTCGCCCGGGAGGCCATTGGTGAGCGTGACGGTGATGCTGCCGGCCCCGAAGACCGCGGCATTCAGACCGCCCGTGGTGGCCAAATCGATGTCGGAAACCGCGCCCATGGTGAGCAGGTTCACCGGATCGATGGTAACCGTCCCCGCGGCGGTGACGCTTTCGCGAGCGTCCGAGCGATCAATCGGATTTCGCAAAGTTGGAAAAGCCGCCGCATGGGTGAACGCCGGGGCGTCATTGCGCTTGTTCACCGTTGTGCCGAGGGTGACGGCTGTGGACCAGGTGTCGGTGGATGTGAGGTTGGAACTGATGTTCGAACTGGCGCTGAAGGCGCGGTTGGAATCGGCAACTCGAATGGACAGGGTCCCGGGAGTGCCGTTGTAGTTGGCGTTGGGCAGGAACCGCAGGCTGGCGCCGGTCGGCAGGGTGATGGCTGCCGAGTCGGAGGGAGCGCTGCCCCCGCCGCCGATGGTCGTCCAACTTCCCGAGACAGGCTTGTACTCCCAAACTCCCTCGGTGGCGGAGTTGGCGGCATTGCCGACGATGGCGATGCCCCCGAAGGCGGTGGCGGCATTGCCACCACCCGTGATGCCGGTTTGATTGTCGATGATGTCGGAGTAACCGAATCCCAAGGTGGCGACGGTGGCTCCGGGTGGATTCGTGTCGTCCTCATTGATGGCCGCCAGGGTCGCGTTGGCACCCGCGGGCCTGTCGTTGACATTCGTCACGGTGGTGTTGAGCGTGACGGCGTTGCTCGAGTTGCTGAAGCGGGTATTGCCTCCCGACAAGTTGGTGTCGTTGGAAACATCGGCGGTGTTGCCCGTGGTGAGCGCGCCTCCGCTGTTGTCAACCAGGCGGACGACAAGGCTTCCCGGTGTGCCATGGTAATTCGCCGCGGGGACGAAACGCAGGAAGTCGGCGGGCTTCAGCAGGAGCGCCGTCGTCGTGCCGACGACGGGCAGGTTGGTCCAGGTGGTGCCGTTGGTCGAATATTGCCAGATGCCTTGGGTTGCCACGGCATTGTTGGTGGTGATGGCGATGCCGGCCATCAGGTTCGACGCGGAGCCACCCGTGATGTTGTCGAAAGCGTCGCTGAACTTGGGGCCGAACAGGTTGGCGACCGTGTCGCCGGGGGGTGTGGAACCGGCGCCGCCGGGCACATCCTCGTTGACGGCAAGCAGGGTGACGGGATTGGCGTCGGTCCGCGTGGGTGCATTGTTCACAGGCGTCACGGTGACGGTGATTTGGCGTGTGGTGATCAGGACATTGGAGGTGCCATCCTCATAGTCGAAGTCACCCGGATTGGCCGCCGGGGCATTGGTGTCGCCTGTCAGGCTTGCCGGCCTGGTTCCGGTGTTGCCGTCGTCGCGGTAGACGACGGTGACGGTGAAGGTGCCGTTCCAGTTGGCGGCGGTGGCGGCGCCCGGCGGGTCGGGGAAGGCGATCGTGATGTTTCGCAGTCGGGAGTTGAGTTGGGCTTCGGTGCCCGTGATGGTGACGGAGGTGGTGCCGGTGCCCGAGACGGTGCCGCCAGATCCGCCGACGGCGGAGATGGTTCCGGCGCCGACGGTGACGGTGGCGGTGAGGGTGGAGGCGCCGTTGTCGTCGGGGTCGGCGATGGAGATGTTGCCGTTGGTCGAGTTGAGGGGGAGAGTGGCGTTGCCCTCGTTCACCGTGATGTTGGCCGCGGTGATGCTGCCGGGGTCGTTGATGCTGGAGACGAACAGGGGGCGGTTGTTGGAGGTGACATTGTAGAGGGCGTAGGTGGCGACCTTGGTGGCGTACGGGTCGAAGGTGTCGGTGGAGGGTACGGCGGGCAGGCTGGCCTGCTGGTTGTTCGCGCCGCCGTTGGCGCCGCCGGTGAGCGCGCCGGAACTGTCGCGGAGCCGGTCGTCGGCGACGACCTCGATGGAGTACAGGGTGTCGATGTTGCCGTCGGCGAGCGTGGTTCCGAAGGAGACCTGCAGACCGGCGAGGTAGTCGTTGACCTGGGTGAGCGTACCGCTGATTCCGAGGGCTTTTTTCGAGCCGTCGAGGGTGGTGCTCACCGTGGCGTTGTGGCCGCTGGCCGTGGTGCCGAGCACGATGTTGCGCGTGCCGTAGTCGGCCAGCGCCAGGGGATTGCCGCTGGCATCCAGGAGACGCACCTGCGCCCGGACGAAATCGAACTCGCCGGTGATGAAACCGTCATCCGAATCGACATCGGTGATGGAGAATCCGCCAACGGCCATAGGACCGGCGGTCGCGATGACCAGGGTCGTGCTGGTTCCGTTGACCACCGGCGCGTCGTTGATCGCCGTGATGGAAACGGGAATGGTGATGTTGGAAGGGTTGCTGGCGACGCTGCCGCTGCCGACATTGTCGCCGACGCGTGAACCGGCATCATCGAACGCCAGCGTGATCGTCACATCGCCCGTATCCGTGCCGTTGAGGTCGTGGTTCGAGTTGAGGGCGCTGGTGAAGAACAGGCCTGCCGCCGTGTCGATCGCGCTGTCCGCGAAGTTGCGCTGGTTCAACAAGGCCTGGATGTCGGCGGCGCGGCCGGTGAGGGTGAGCGAACGCGTGTTGTCACCGGAGATGGCGATGGCCTTGCCGCCCGCGGGGGTGAAGGTGGTTTGGGCGCCCGTTCCGGCGACATCCATCGAGCCATGGCCCGCGGGGACGGAAATCGTCACGGTCACTGGCGTGCCGAACGCCGCCGATTCGGTGTCGGCGACGACAAACGGGCCCGTGATCAAGGTTCGCGTGTCCTCGTCGATGGTCGCCGTTCCCGAAGGGCCGGTGAAAACAGCCGGGTCGTTCACCGTGGAGACAAGCAGGGTCGCGATGGCCGAACTGATGTTCTTGGAAATGGCGGGCACGACGGTTGCCGTGGCCCAGTCGTATACCGTCGAGGGAACCGCGCCACCCCCCTCGTTCAACTCGCCACCATTGGCATCGCTGCCGCTGGCATCGAGAACGCCCGAGGCGTTCCTCAACCTGTCATCCGCGATGACCTCCAGCTTGATGGTCGCGTCGATGTCGTTGGCGAATGTCACGGTCAGGCCGGCGAGGGCGGCATTCACCTGGGCGCGGGTGCCCTGGAATTGGAGGATCCCATTCGTTCCCGATTGTGTCACGGCCCATGGGCCCCCGCTTTGGGAGGCATATCCGAAGCTAACGCCCCCGCCCGCGAACCCGGTGGCGTAGTTGGTGAACGGAACATCGGTGGCCGCGTCGAGGAGCCGAACCGTCACCTGCACGAAATCGGTCTCGCCGGTGATGATTCCATTGGTGAGGTCGGGATCGGCGATGGTGAATCCCGCGATGGGATTCAACGACGGCGTGGTGCTGCCGATCAAGACAGTCGCCATGGGCGCGGTGACTAGGGGGGCCCTGTTCGCCGGCGCCACCGTGATGAGGAAGGTGTTGAAGTGGGGAGAGCCTGTGCCGCTATCCTCCAGCACGCCGTCGTTCACCACGAAATGGAACTTGTCGTGGTAGGTTCCCAGGCCGTCGGTGATGGGCGCCCCGACTTCCGCGCCGATGTGCCAGTAGGACACGAGGCCGTCGTCGATGTCCTTCTGCGTGAAGGTGGAGTTGACGCCCAGCAACTTGCCGTTCATCTGCAGGACGCCGCTGGCCGGAAGAGAGGTGATGCGGAACTGCCGCTGGGTGATGGTGCTGTCCTGGTCGATCGCCGTCAGGTGGGCGCTGGTGATGGTGACGATGGCACCCTCGGGCACGCCGGCCAGCACCTCGTTCACCCCTGTGAGGACGCCGCCGTCGGTGATGGTGCCGCCGATGGTTGGGTCGGCGTCACCGGGCTTGTCGGCGATTCGGGGGGCGTTGTTCACGGGAACGATGTTGACCGTGGTGGTGCCGGGCGCGCTTTCGTTGCTTTGGGCCGAGCCATCGGTGTTGGCCGGGGTGGTGGTGTTGGTGGCGAACGGGTTGCCGGGATTGGCCAGGTCGTCACGCACGACATAGGGGAAGGAGACCTTGGCGCCCCCGGTGTAGGCCAGCGGTTCGCTGCCGTCATGCTTATACCGCAGGCCCGATGTTCCGCCACCGGCGCTCGCCGAAAGCAGCGTGGAGGGCAGCCAGTCGGTTGTCGAGACCGGTCCCCATGCCGAACCGTCCCAGCGTTCAAGCGCGCCTCGGGCGGTTCCCGAGCCGTCGACGGCGGGTCCGGTGATCCTGAACCACAGGAAATCAGCGAGGCCCTCGCCCGTCTTGCCGTCGAGGCTGCCATCGGCGTCGCTCATGCCGACGGCGGTGGTCGTCAACCGCACCGCGTTTCCGTCGCCTTCTGTCACCTGGGCCGAACCGCCGCCGGCGCCGGGGCGATCGTTGGTGGGGGTGACATCGACGGTGAAGCTCGCGGAATACGATTTGGCCGTGCCGTCGCTGACCGTGTAGCCAAAGCTGGCGACATGGTCCTCGCTGCCATCATGGACAAAGCGGATGCGGTTGGCGTTGATGTCGGCCTGGGTGAACTGGTCATAGGTGGCGATCGCCTGCCATCCCGAGCCCACTTGCCGCTGCGCGGAACCATGGGGTGGCTGGGAAGTGAGGGTGTACACCGTCTCCGATGGAGCCACGACCACGGAGACGCTGTTCACGGTGTCGGTGCGGGTGATGGTGTAGGAGAGCATGGCCGAGGAGATGACATAACCGCCGCCGGCGGCCCCGACATTGGCCTCGAGCCAGGAGCCGCCGGCGATGCTGTTGCTGCTCAACATGCCATTCGTGGGGTCGAAATTATAGGTGACAGGTCCATAGCCCGGCGTTGGCGCTCCCGGGCTTGAGCCACCGGTGATGCCGCTGACGGGTGTGATGCTGATGTGGAAAGTCTGCGCGGCGATCGGCCCGGTGGGCGTGTTGCGCAGGCCGCCTTCCCGGCCGCCCGTGGGGTTGGCGGGATCGGTCCACACATCGTATCCGAAGGCCGAGTCGCGCACCGTGAAGGTGAAGCTGTCGGCGGTCTGCGCGGCAACATTGGTGGTTTGGACATAGCGAAGGAGGTTGTTGTCGACATCGGCCTGGGTGAACCGTGCGCCATTGCCCAGAACCCGCCAGGCTCCCAGCACGAAGAACTGGAGTTCACCCTGTGTCGGCCGTGTGCCGATGGTATAGACGAGTTGGGCGGTCGGGGTGGTGTTGGACGGGTCTGCGGGGTCGCGGTCGGCGTCGGAGATTCTCAGCCTCGTGTTGCCAATGAGGGTGGTCGACCGCTCGTTGACCACCATGGCGGTGCCCGTGGTTCCGTGGGAGTTGGCCAGGGTCGGGTCGTCGTTGTTGGGAATCACGGACAACGGGATGGTTGCCACGACGGGGCCGGCCGGGGTGCCGGTGCCGCCGCCGGCGTCGGTGACGCTGATGCGGTAGGAGGGCGCGCTCACGCCGGTGGGGGCGTTCGGTTCGGCGCCGTTGTGCCGGAACTTGAGCTGGGTGGACAGGCTCGAGCGTTGCGAGGGGCTGAGCGTCACGCTGCCGGAGAGCGCCTCGCCCGTGTCGAGGATGTTGTTGCCGTTGGCATCGATGAAGAAGTCGCCCTGGTTGCCGGTGACGATGGTGTCGATGACGATCGTGGAGTTGGCGAGGGTGTCGAAGCTGTCGCCGAGGTTGATGGCCGGCGCCACAACCTTGATCTGGCCCTCATAAAGCGAGGGGGCCCCGCCGGCGGTCGGGGCCACATTCACCGGGGTGATGGTCACGGTGATGCTGCCGTTGGTGGAACCGCCGCCGCCGTCGCTGACGGTGACATTGAAGCTGTCGGAGTCCGGTGTGGGAATGTCGCCGCCCGTGTGGGTGTAGCGAAGGCTGGCCATGTTGGAGACGGGGATCACGGAACCGACCGCGACCAGGCCGCCCTTGTAGGAGAGCGTACCCTTGCCCGGCAGCGAGTTGACCTGGATCATCTGCTGGTCGACCACCTGCTGGCCGGTGGCGATGTCGGGGTCGAGGTTGTTGTCGCTGGAGGCGAGCTGGGCCCGGGTCATGGCGGCGTTGCCGCCCTCGGCAACCACGAGCGGCGCGGCGGTGGAAAGGTCGGGCGGATCGTTCACCTGCGTCACCGCGAAGGGCCGCACGGTCAGGCTGACGGGCGTGCCGCTGTTGGTGACATCGGTGGCCGTGAGGTTGATTTGCGGGTTGAAGCCCGCGGTGGAGCTGTTCTGGTTCAGC